>PIVW01000169.1 GCA_003353825.1 Chloroflexota bacterium | reverse complement strand
GATTTCGCGTGGTGCTGATTTTTTCCACACTATATCTAGGCGCTGGCACAACCAGCCACTAGGTGTGGGGGCATCATCGACTGAAATTCGTGATCGTCACGCGAAGTCCCAAAGAGCCACTATTTATTGGCGCCAGGGTTCTATAGCTGTAGAATAAGTGGAGATTGGCATGAAACTTAACTTTGATCAAGTATAGATATCGCCAATCTCCTTCTAAGTAAGGCAGCGAAGATATCTCTAATTTCGGGTTCATATCTTACCTTACTTAGTGTTGAACCATTCATTACATTGGAGGAATAAAGTTACACATGAGTGAAAAGAACGATCTACAAGGAAAATGGGCCTTGATTTTGGGAGCGTCCAGCGGTTTTGGCGCAGCAACCGCCAGAGCACTGTCCGGGCGTGGCATGAATATTTTTGGGGTGCACCTTGACATGAAAATGTCCATGCCCCGTGTTAAGGAAGTGATCGCTGATATCGAGGCTACGGGTAGCAAAGCCGTTTATTTCAATATGAGTGCTACCAATGCGCGTAAACGGGCGCGGGCGATCGCAAAAATGCAAGGGGAACTGCAAGCATCAGGTCAGGAAAGTATCTGGTTGATGATGCACTCTCTCGCATTCGGCAATCTCAAGCCTTTTATCGCCGATGACCCCAATAACGCTCTCGATCAGAAAGCGATGGAGATGACGCTGGATGTGATGGGGCACTCGTTGGTGTATTGGGCCCAGGATCTGGTTCGTGAAGATATGTTGGGTCAAGGCAGCCGAATCTGGTCGATGACATCCGAAGGTTCGCATCGTGTGATCCCTGGTTATGGTGCGGTTTCGGCAGCTAAAGCATCACTCGAATCGCACACGCGGCAGTTGGCCATGGAGCTTGGCTCACGTGGTATCTTGGTCAACTGTATCCAGGCGGGCGTGACCGATACGCCAGCTCTGCGCCAGATACCTGGGAATGAAAAGATCATCGAAGCCAGTATACGGCGCAATCCCGCCAATCGGATGACCCAGCCTGAGGATGTGGCCAAGACTCTCGCCGCGCTGGCCGAACCCGCTGTCAGCTTCATCTCTGGAAGTATTATCTTCGTCGATGGCGGTGAGGAGATTACGGCTTAGGACAGAAGTCTGACATCGGAGGTCAGATGTCAGTTGCTCGATAACTGAGACGGTTTTAAAAATAGGGCCACGGATACATTTCGTGGCCTTGTTCATCTACCTGGTTCTCTGGTGATGTGAGAAATTTGGTGCGTTGGAGACTTCCTCTGTTTTACTGCCGAGCAGCTTGCCAGGGTCCCAATCGCGCCAATGTATCGATGGTTTCTTGGTTGAAGACTCCATTTGGTCTTCGCTGAGCCAACGGTATTCAGTGAACTCGTCGTTTAGGTAAATGGTATGGCTGACTAGGGTGCAGTGAAACATCAAGAAGATCATGTAGATCGGCCGTTTGGAACCATCTGCAAAGGATTTATGATATAGGCCATCTTTGAAAAAGGCCGGGCGGATGTCTTCGATTTCGATCCCAAGTTTCTCGCGTAATTCTCTCCGAAGGGCTTGATCCATGCGCTCGCCCGGTTCAATACCGTCGCCGGGGAATCCCCACTGGCCCGGAAACACTCCACAGTCGGGGTGCATTTTGCAGAAAAGAAGTTGGTTATGGTGATTCCATACAAGACCTTCGACAATTGTCCTGAATTGCGTCTGTTCTGGATCAACCATATCGCCAAGTCCTGTGCGATTATACCAAACGTTCCCGCACCATCTGGCGGACGGTGGCGGGGTTGGCCTTACCGCGAGTTTCGCGCATAACCTGGCCGATGAACCAACCGAGCAGTTGAGTCTTGCCTTCGCGATACCGCGCCACTTCATCCAGATTGTTGGCGATCACTCGATCAACTGCCTGAGCCAGTACATCGGTGTCGTTGACCTGTGCCAGACTCTCTCGCTCGACAATCACCTGGGCATCCTCGCCGGTTTTGAACATGGTCTGCAGTACTTGCCCACCGGTGTTGGCGTTGATGGTTTTTTCTGACACCAGTTTGAGTAAACCGGCGAACTGATCGGGACTGACAGGCACGTCATCCCAATTGCTCTCAGAAAGATTCATCAAGCGGAAGAAATCGCCCATCATCCAGTTGGCAACGCCCTTGGCGGCCATGAATTCGCCTACTGCTGCCAACACCGCCTCGTAATAGTCGGCAATGGCTCTATCCGCTACCAACACGTCGGCGTCCGCTTTATTGAGAGCATAATCTGCCTGAAACCGAGCACGTCGGGCCAGGGGTAACTCTGGCAATGTGCCCTGCAATTCCTCTACCCAGGCTCGTTCGATAAACAGTGGAGGCAGATCGGGTTCAGGGAAATAGCGGTAGTCATGTGCTGATTCTTTGCTGCGTTGCACGTAGGTGCGGCCGCTGTTTTCCAACCACCCCATCGTTACCTGCTCTACCTTACCACCTGCTTCCAAAATCTCTGTCTGGCGCTTTATCTCATACTCCAGGGAATTACGCACAGCCCGAAAGCTATTCAGGTTCTTGATCTCGACTTTGACACCGTATTCATCGCTGCCTTTGGGGCGTAATGAGAGATTCGCCTCCATGCGCATGTGGCCTTTTTCGAGATCACCGCTATTGACGCCGATATAGACCAGGATATGGCGCAGGCGTGAAAGGTATTCGTTCACCTCTTCGATGCTGCTCAGGTCGGGTTCAGAGACGATTTCGAGCAACGGCACCCCTGCCCGGTTGAGATCCACCAGGC
This sequence comes from Chloroflexota bacterium, assembly GCA_003353825.1. Next base: position 8,277 of record PIVW01000169.1, on the reverse strand, counting down.
TGACATCACTGTCATGCACCAATTTGCCGGTATCCTCTTCCAGATGGGCGCGGGTGATGCCGATGCGTTTCAACCCGCCGGGTGTATCGATCTCCAACCAGCCCTCCAGGCACTGCGGTAATTCGTACTGGCTGATCTGGTAGCCTTTGGGCAGATCGGGATAATTGTAATTCTTGCGTGCGAAAACCGCTTCTTCGGCGATGGAACAGTTCAAAGCCAGACCGGCGCGAATTGTTTGTTTGACGGCATCCTTGTTGATCACCGGAAGCATACCGGGCATGGCCAGGCAAACGGGGCAGGTATTGGCGTTGGGCTCAGCATCAAAGGCATTGGTGCTGCACTCGCAGAACATTTTGGACTGGGTGAGGACTTGGGCGTGGACTTCCATGCCCACGACGAGTTCGTATTGGGTAGCCATAGCGTGATAGGTAATAGGGAAATGGTAGAGGGTAAATCAGGAATGTGGGAGATTAAGGCGGGGGCAGCGAATTATGTGAGCGTCCAGGTATCAGTGCGGTGATGGGATTTCAGCTGCACCCGGCCTAGTGTCTCGATCTCGACCAGGAAGTGTAGCTCCTGCGGCGTGCGCCAAGAACGAACGACCTGCTTGACCACCAGCCGCTGATTGCACCACCAGACAACGAGCGGACGTTCTGGATAACTGGCTCCGGCATAGGCCTCAACTCGAATGCGTTGGTGACGAATATCAAGTGTCATCTGCAGAACGAGGTGTTTGCCTGTTCGTTAAGTATAATGGTTTCGATTTGAGGCTTAAGTATTGGTAAGTCTCGTTCAACAACCGCCCATACCACATCGATATCTACACCAAAATAGTTGTGTACTAGAATGTTTCGCATGCCGATGATCTGAGACCAAGGGAATTGGGAATATCGATCCCGGATAGTTTGTGGCAACCTGTTTGCTGCTTCTCCAAGTGTTTGAAGATGATGAATGACCCATACTTGAAGTAATTCATCTTCATAAAAGGCGGTGCGATTAGTCCCAACGTACGACTCAATCTTTTCAACTGCCACTAGCATATCTTGTAACCATCCCAAATCATCTCTCATAGGGGAATGGCCTCGTCGAGGATGGTTTGGCGAACCCGCTCTCGTAGACCCTGTTCAGTTACTAAATCTATTTCGCATGCCAAAATATCTTGCAACTCCATGAGCAATCCGCCTAAATCCAGAAGACTGCGACCGGGTTGCAGATCGACCAAAAAATCAACATCGCTGTCTGGTGTTGCTTCACCCCTGGCTACTGATCCAAACACCCGCACATTATATGCGCCGTAACGCGTCGCAGCTTGAAGGATAGCCTCATGTTTCTCATTTACTAAGTCATAGCGGCTTCTGGAAGCGCGCTGTTTTATTGATCTTACGGATGGAGAAGTTGTAGCAGTTGACATGATAAAGATATACGGAAGAATGGCTTGTTGACCTGCCCTGCAAAATGACGGCTGATATCCGAAAATTACTGAGTTCTCAACCCCAAGTATATCCAACGCAAGTCATATAACGGCATCGAAAGTGGGCCAAATATCAGTTGTATCCTATGTATCCTACTGCTGATAACCTGACTGGTCAAGGGTGATCGGCTCTTTTCCTAAACAGTTGCTTCCAATGCCGGACGTATCTGCCCATGCTGCGTCGCTTGCTCGAAGGCATAGGCGATACGCAGGATTTCGGACTCGGCGAATGGTTTGCCGATAATCTGGATGCCGACGGGCAGGTCTTTGCCCTCTTCTTGCACGAAACCAGCGGGCACAGACACGCAAGGGACACCGGCCAAAGAAGTCGGTAGGGTGAGTACATCGGTCAGGTACATCTCAAGGGGATCGCTAGGTGCTTCACCGATCTTGAAGGGGGGGATGGGCATGACCGGTGCTACCAGGGCATCATAACGCTCGAAGGCTCTATCAAAATCCCAGCGGATCAGGGTGCGCACTTTCTGCGCTTTAAGGTAGTAGGCATCGTAGTAACCGGCCGAGAGCGCGTAGGTGCCCAGTATGATACGGCGTTTGACTTCGGGGCCGAAGCCTTGACCACGGCTCTGACGGTAGTTATCCCACATGTTGGCTGCACCGGCGCTATGTCCGAAACGCACGCCATCGTAGCGAGCGAGATTGGCGCTCAGCTCGGCGGTGGCGACGAGATAGTAGACAGGCACACCGTACTCGGTGTGAGGGAGGGTCATCTCTTCGACCTCCGCCCCCAGTGCGGTCAACTGATCCAAAGCTTTAAGAAAAAGCGATTTGATGCCCGGGTGCATGTCTTGTACGAAATACTCTCGGGGCAACCCCAAACGTTTACCCTGAATCCCACCTGGTAGTGCGCTCTCAAAGTTCGGTACAGGCTCAGACACGGTGGTGCTGTCAAGAGGGTCATGGCCGGCGATAGCTTGTAGTAGAATGGCATTATCACGCACAGTTTTCGTTATGGGGCCGATCTGGTCCAGGGAAGAGGCAAAGGCGACCACTCCCCAGCGAGAGACACGTCCATAGGTGGGACGCATGCCCACCACATTGGTCCATGAAGCCGGTTGGCGGATACTACCGCCGGTATCGGTCCCCAGTGCAGCTACTGCTTCAGCGGCCGCCACCGCCGCTGCCGAACCACCACTGGAGCCACCGGGCACTCGCCCAAGATCATAAGGTTTGTGTGTGGCGCCGTACGCTGAAGTCTCGGTGCTCCACCCCATGGCAAACTCGTCTGTATTGGACTTGCCCAAGAATACCACACCGCGCTGGCGCAGCCGTTGTACGACGGTCGACTCATAAGGAGGCATAAAGCCTTCGAGAATCTTCGAGGCGGCAGTGGTTGGCATATCCTTTAATGTGATCATATCCTTGATCGCCATGGGGATGCCCAGCAATGGATTGTTTTCCCCTGCTGCCCGCCGTTCATCGGCTGCTCGAGCCTGCGCCAATGCTTGCTCGGGCGCGACATGTAAGTACGCATGTACCTGGCCGTCCAGTTGATCAATACGGTTGAGACAAGCCTGAGTCAACTCGACCGAAGACAACTCTCCCTTTTGCAAAAGCTCTCCCGCTTCGGAGATGCTCAGAGTATGAAGGGCGTTGGTTTCAGGAGGATTCATTGGCTGCCCTCCAGCACCGCGTGCACTTTGAAATAGCCGTCTTTTCGCTCGGGCGCATTGGCAAGACCTTGTTCGACGGGTAAACTGGGCCTGGTTTTGTCGGCTCGCATAACACTGCGTAGGGGTAGCACTGTCGCAGTAGGTGGTACATGTGAGGTGTCTAGCTTTTGCAGGGCAGTGGCGTAGTCCAAGACGGCCGATAATTGGCTGGCAAACAACTCCATCTCTTCATCAGTTAGTTGCAGCTTAGCCAACTCTGCCACGTGTTTCACTTCAGCGATACTTAATTTCGCCATAGATCATCTCGAATAGGTGGGGTAAGGCGACTTTCGAAAAATAATTGAGGAAGATTTTATCATTTTTCGGAAGCCGCTAGAGGCTTTTTCGGATTGGATGCATATTTATTTTTTCGAAAATGCCTAAAGAAACAGAATTCGGGCATTATAGCATGGGTTCGAGCCGGGGAGGGAGAATGGTCAACTACGTAACTTGGTGGTACATTTTGAAGGAAGCAAGTACCATCTGCATGTTGCAGACTGAAATCCCCAATTCGCAAGCTCCAATTCAAAATTCATCCGTCACTCATTACCAGATCGATGCGTATTCTTACCTTTCTTGCCCGTTCGTTCAATTGGGAACCCTACAGTCAGACCCTCTCTGATGCTCCCCCAGCCTCACCGGGGGCGGTGACTGATGCTGTGATAGCATTTATGCATGTTGAGTTAGAGGACGAGACCGATCGGGCGCGTGTCTTCCGGCAGACATTGAAACACCTGAAATGGTTGGCCAACAAACGCAAATTCGAGACCATTGTCCTCCATTCCTTTACCCACCTCGGAGGCGTCAATGCCGATCCCGCATTTGCCCAGACATTTTTCGAGGATCTTGCCGAACGCCTACATAGCACGGACTACAGGGTTGAAATCACACCATTCGGGTATTTTTGTTCTTGGCAGTTAGATGTCTACGGTGAAAGTCTGGCCAAGGTATACAAAGCGATCAAGCCGAAAAAAACGTAGACCGGAAAACCGGGAAATCGAGGAGCTGGCACACTGGTCTGCTGGGTTCCAAAACTCTAGCCATACGTCAGTCAAAAATCGCCACCTCCGTTAGTTCAGAAATGGACATTGCCGGATCAATTTGTGGGGTTAACAACCTGCCCGTAGTGGCCGCCATTGGATAGCTCGTGATAGGTGGCTATCCAGTCTGCCAGATCATTTTCTATTTCCTTGCTCTGTATTTCCTTGATGCGCTCTTGATAGCGTTCCATCCGAAAGAAGATCTCTTGCTGTACGATTGAAGGATTGGGAACATAGCGGAAGATCAACTGGCCATCGGTGGCCGCTGTCTGAATCACAACATCGCCATAGTCAAAGATAAAAGCGAGTGGTCCAGGCCTACGGAATGCCACATTCTCCACGCGCTCCATAGATGTACGCTTGCGGATTTCATCCAACCATAGTGGACGCATCTCCAAATGCTCGATGTGTTGATCAGTGACGATGTAGTGATCGTTGCGCCAATCGGCGAAATTCCATAGCATCCATCCCAAGGAAGCAAAAAAAGCTAAAACTGCGATGAGCATAATGCTAGCTCCTATCGCTCCAGAAACGCCTCCGCCTGTGATACCGGCAACGAGAAGGAAGATGATAAAAGCAGCGACAGTCGTCAAGAAGGGGATAATGGTCATCGCCAACAAACCCAACCAGTGTTTGCGCCAGATGATCTCGTTCTCATCACGTGGTTTGGGTTGGAAGGCAAAGCGAACTTGGTTGCGGCCCTTGGATTCCTCGTATGGCCCCGAAGGCAAGGGGGGGGCAATCAAGGCCCTTTCATCGGTCTGTTCTTCAAGCCCTATCTGCAAGCGGCTCTGTAGTTGTTTACGGATCGAGGATTGGCTGGTTGCCCTAACCCCGGCCTTGGCCCTGTTGGTTTCTCGATCCAGGATGGCAAGTGCTTCATCGGCTTCGGGCAAATAGTCGAAGTGAATGGCTCCGATTTCAGCTGCTGTATTGATCTTGACATCGGCATAGCCCAGTAGTTTTGCCCACCAAGAACGGACGAGATCGGTATCCTGGATCTTGTCAAGGGGAGCTTCCGAGCGCCGCTCATAGAGCAAGATCACCTTCTCTTCGTGGAGAATCCGGCGGTTGGTGATGCTGTGGAAATCATTGAGATAATCGAACACTGTCCACACTGTGACCGGCACCAGGAACAAGACAACTGCCAGTGTTAGCACCCAATTGGCAAGCTCATTCAAGAAATAGCTCAAACCAAGATAGAGAATCAACAATAGCAGCAAGACACCTAAAATGGGAATCATGTTTCGGACAAGGACAATCCAGTGACGCCGTGTCCGAATCAAGATACTTTCTCCATCCTGTTGCCAGGGAATGCGGTGCTTGGCTGCCTCGGCACGTTCTTGAATATCTTTGCGGATGGTGAGTCGTTCTCGGGCGCCGGGGTTGTCCTCTAGAAACTGCTCGAGATCAAGGCGATGGATTCTGACCCAATCGGTTGCAGTGAGACTTTCAACTGTCAGTTCGAAGGTCTCGCTATTAATAACTCCTGCTTCGCCAAAAGCGGGCCCTTCCTCATCGATCAAATCACGAGCCACTTCTCTGCCCTCTTTGTCTTCGGCATGAGACACTGCTCTACCCCTCACAAAAACATAATAGTGACTATTGACAACGCCCTGGCGAGCTATCGTCGATTGCGTGCGGTGGAGGTGGATACGCATCGTGTACCCAGAGAGCTTGCGCATTTCTTCGGTTTTGAGCTTGGAAAAAAGAGGTGATAACGACAAAACGCGTTCCGCCGAAAAAGCATCTTGACTCCAGCCTGCCTGCGGATATAGGATCTGCAATTGTTGGAGATCACGGTCAGACAAGGTATATAATTTACAGGGTGTCTCGGTGACTGCCTGTGCCAAGCGAGTACTTTGTTGTGCAACGGAACGATCTCCAAAGACTGCTCCCGCACTGACCCAGCGCGGGTAGTCAGGCCCGCTACCCTGCAAACGGACTCGACCCTGTCGCATGATAAAGATCCGATCTGCGGCATCCCCTGGGTGATAGAGTATTTCATCTGACTCTATTTCTCTGGGTAAGACGATGTCTGCAAACCACTTGATCTCGAAATCAGACAAAGGGGCAAAATAAGGTACCGAGCGCAAATGGCCAATCACACGACTGCGGTCCAATCGATCTCTCATGATCTCGGAGCTATTGCGCAACCGCCTCATCTCCACCTTGTCCATGATCATGAGTCTTGTACGATTCGTGGTACGCGCCGTTCCTAACTGACCTTCTAGCGTATCTAATTCGAGTCGACCCAGCACCTCATAGGGCTGTACCAGCCGTGCCAAGCGTTCGTGCCCTTGTTCATTCACGTAAGTGAGTTTAATTTCACCTTCTAATACAAGAAACAGACGGTTGGCGGGACTGCCTTGCTTGAACAGCATGGTATTGCGACGGACAGGTTCAGGCGCCCCCACGCGGATGGCGCGTACCTTTTCATCACTCAATCCATCGAAGATAGGAAAGCGTCTGAGTTTGGCGCTGAAGTCTGGCTGTGTGGAATCGGCCATGTTTGACGTCGTTACACAAGCTGCGCTGGTGAAGGTTGGAAGAGCAACACCGACAACATGCGTCACCACCAACAAGTATAGGTGCGAGTAGGATCATCGTCAATAGTTATCATTTCGCACAGGTTGCGTGAGAGGCGCTGTTTCAACTATTATTGTGGTGTAACCACGCTGCGTAGTGTTTGTCTAGATTCAGTAAGCCCGATTTCCTGTCAGATGCTACGACATGTTGTAAACGTGAACACCGGAAAATCGGAGCATTGCGCTTCCAGGGTGTCTTCTCAATAATAAGTGGCATTTTACTCAGACCTGTCAGGTTTTCGCCGAGTTTCTCTCATCAAGCCTCTTGCTACCAGCAACGATTCGTTGTAGAGCACGTTAAACCAGAAACCTGACAGGTCTTTGACCCCGACCATGGTCCAATCACTTAGCCAACTTCGCTATCCCACATCCACCCACCGGCCCGATGCACCATGTTTGACCGTGGAGGAGGTGTCTGTTCGCTATAATGGCCACTACGCGCTCGAGCATATTTCATTCGAGATCGCCCAAGGAGAACGTATCGCCGTCGTGGGCCCCAATGGCGCCGGCAAAAGTACATTGTTCAAAGTAGTGGCCGGTACGCTGCGTCCCTCTTCGGGTAGTATCCGTATCTATGGTGAACCACCAGGCGGGCACACCTGCATCGGCTACGTGCCGCAACGCAGTCAGATAGATTGGACCTTCCCCGTCACCGTCTCTGATGTGGTGATGATGGGGCGCAGCGCCAAGATCGGCTTATTCAAATGGCCGAGGAAAAACGACTGGCAGGTCGTGCAGCAATCGTTGGAGAGAGTTGGCATGGTCGGGCTCTCGAACCGGCAGATCGGCGAGCTATCGGGCGGACAGCAGCAACGCGTCTTTCTGGCGCGGGCGCTGGCACAAGAGGCCGAGTTACTCCTGCTAGATGAACCCCTTTCCGGATTGGATGTGCCAAGCCAAGAAGCCATTTTTCAGGTCATGGATATGCTGAAAGCACAGAATGTTACGCTCCTGGTCGCGACCCACGATCTCGACCAGGCGGCCGAGCAGTTCGACCGCATGATGTTGCTCAATCGCAGGCTTGTTGCCTTTGGCCTACCCGACGAGGTGTTCACACCGCAGCATCTGGTCACCACCTATGGTGGGCACTTGCATGTCATACCTGGCGAGGAACCGGGGCGGGAACAGATTGCCCTGACTGATACCTGTTGCGATGGAAGCGAGAGGTAGTGCTCGTGTTACGTGTTGCGTGGCTGAGTCGTCTTGGTACAAGTTTGGGGGATGGTCTTCGTTTCGTCCAAAACAGAGTGCAGATAATTTGGAAATCATGCTATACTGTGGTAACGATATGGTATGGTCGAGAAATACACACGAGGAAAGCAAACAAAGCGATTAGCGGGGTCTATCATCCCTACAATCTACAGACGGGTGAGGCGCAGAAAACGGAAGCGGTAGACAAGGCATTGCAAGCCCAATTCAAAGAACTGGAGACAATAGAGCAAGAAGCGGGACTACGGGATAGTTCACGCCAGAGAAGAGAAAAGGCCAAACGTATGGTCGTGGGGATG
>PIVW01000168.1 GCA_003353825.1 Chloroflexota bacterium | reverse complement strand
AGCAGTTTTACGAGACAACGATGGAAATTATGAAGCCAATTGTGTAGTTAATTTTTCTGAGTATTCTGAGATTCCCAATATTGGTATATTTTCAGATAAAGATGCTGCACGACGAACATTTGAGATAGCCCTTTGTCAAGACAATCAGGCTATTTGTGATGAACTGTTTTCTTTAGGCAGAAGAACATTGAGTGTACAAGATTACATGCTTCAGAATAAAGCAGATGTTGCATTTGAGCTATTGGATAAAAAAGCTGATGATGTTGTCCCGCCTACTTATATAGGGGATGCGATTGTATGGATAAGAGAGTAATATTAGCCGTCGCTGGCTCAGGAAAAACTACATACATTGTCGAGCAGCTTGAGCTTGAAAAGCGGTCATTGATAGTGACTTATACGAATAATAACTATCGGAACTTGAGAGATTCCATTCTTCGGAAATTTGGGCATTTCCCTGACAGCATTATCTTATTGCCATATTTTTCTTTTCTCTATTCATTTTGTTATCGTCCGTTTCTTTCCTATAGACTAAAGGCTCAGGGCATTAATTACGAGAAACATCCCAATAGATACGTTCGGCAGTTAGTGAGTGGCACACAACAAGTCAACAGAGACTATTTTATTGACCAGTACAATAGACTTTATAGCAATAGGGTTGCTAGGCTTTTGGAATTGCAGAATGTTCTTGGAGATATTAATTTGAGATTGGCAAAATACTTCGACAACCTGTTTATAGACGAAGTGCAAGATTTTGCTGGTCACGATTTCAATTTACTGAAAGGTATTTCTCAAGCCGAACTTGAAATTGTTTTTGTGGGAGATTTTTACCAACACACGTTTGACACGAGCCGTGACGGGAGTACAAATAGAGACCTGCACAATAACTACAAAAATTACGTCACATTTTTTGAACGAATGGGGATGCTACTAGATGAAGAAACTTTAAAGCATAGCCATAGGTGTAGCCCCACAATTTGCAAATATATTCGGGAGCAATTGGGTGTTGAGATGTTTTCGAACAGAAGTGATGAAACAAAAAATATTCTGATCGATTCACAAAACGGGGCAGATGAGATATTTCAAAATGATAGCATTGTGAAGCTGTTCTATCGTGAACATTATAAATTCGATTGTTATTCGAGAAATTGGGGCGAATCCAAAGGCGAAAACCAACATTATGATGTATGTGTAGTTTTAAATCCGACGACTTCAAAGTTGTTTAATGCAAACAAATTAAATGAATTGAAGCCCCAAACAAAAAACAAGTTTTATGTAGCTTGTTCTAGAGCTAAAAATGACTTATATTTTGTGGATGAAAGGTTTTACGAAAAATACAAACAGATGAAAAAAGCAAGCTAACCCCATACTGCATTATTGGGCACACGTTTGCTCAAGTAGGCAAAGAACATGCTGCTACGGTTTTCACCCTGGCTTCAACGCGGCTAACGACATTGAGAATCCAAACGCAGTATGAGCCGAAGTTGGTCGTATTTCTCGTTCATTTGGACTGGCAGAAAAAACTCTAGCATGTCGAAACGGATCTCGATCAAAGATATCGCGGATGCAGCAGGGGTGAACCACTCGACCGTCAGCCGCGCCATTCATGGAACCGGGCGTATGTCCGAGGAGACGCGGGTACGGATTTTGACGCTGGTCGATGAAATGGGGTACTCACCCGACGCACTTGCCCGCAGCTTGGTGCGAGGAGACACGAGAACGATAGGTGTTGTCGTTACCACTATCGCCGATCCCTTCGTCGCCCAGATTGTACATGGTATCGAGGATGTCGCACAGGAGGCCGGTTACAGTGTCTTTCTCAGTTCCTCACATCTGCACCCGGAGCGAGAACTTTCAGTGGTCAAAACATTTCGCGAGCGGCGGGTCGATGCCGTGATCGTGTCCGCTTCGCGCGTGGGGAGCTTGTACAGCGAGAATCTGCAAAGATTCGGAGCCCCAATTGTATTGGTGAACAATCAAGGCGAGGGCGAATACGTCTATTCAGTGTCGGCAGACGAGGTAGCTGGCGCACGTCTGGCGACCGAACATCTGTTATCTCTCGGTCATCGAAAGATCGGCTTCATTGGATCGTGGGCACGACCCTTTTCAAGCGAACGGCGCAAGCTAGGCTGGTTGCACTGTCTTGAGGAGCTGGGTGTGAACCCACTACCAGATCTCATTGTGTCACCGCAGGGCGAATCAGATATAGAGGTTGGAGGGCAAGGGCTATTGGCTTTGCTTCCATACAATCCTTCTGCTATTCTTGCTTACAACGATATGACCGCCGTCGGTGTCTACTTACAGGCCCGGGCACTAGAGATCGACATCCCCTCCCAGCTGAGCCTTGTCGGCTTTGACGACATCGACGTTACCCAGTTTATATCTCCCTCTCTCACCTCGGTGCGGCAGCCGCGCAAGGCCATGGGCGCTGCAGCCATGCGCATGGTCCTCACATTGTTGGCCGGTAACGAGGCAAATGATAAGATTTTCCCCTGTGAGTTGGTTGCTCGTGAGTCCACGCACCATCTATAGGGTTTAATCAATACCAGTTCGCAGAACCAGTTCGCAGAGCCCGTTCGCAGAGCCCGTTCGCAGACAGACCATGACACCAACGACCTTATCGCTGTCTGAACCGAGATTCGACTCAGGGCCAATTCGCTTGTGTCAGGATTCAGCAAACGGCCCTCTACAATCTGACGGGAGGTGAAACACACGAGATTCGACACGAAACATCTCAAAAGCAAGGTATTTCAACTTATTGTCAATGTCACGTCCACTGGAGGAAAAAACATGTCGAAGAAACTTACTCTGTTAATCGTATTAGTCGCCGGACTGTTGGTACTAAGCGCCTGTGCAGCAGCAACGCCGGCCCCCGCCCCTGAAGCGCCCGCGGCTGAGGCTCCCGCTGAAGAGCCCGCTCCTCAAGTAACCCAAACCGGCCTTGTCATAGGTTTAGCTGTACATGACAACCCCGCCGAGTCCAGCTTTTGGGGTGTTGTCGAGACAGGCGCCAGAGATGGTGCAGCCGCAATGGGTGTGGAGCTGAAATCTGGTGGAAGCCTGGATCCGATAGAGCAAGCACAGCTGGTCGAGACCTTCATCGCCGATGGGGCCAACGGTATTATCGTCTCCCTGGCGAACCCAGATGCCATGAAAGATGTCGTTTTGAAGGCGACCGATGCCGGAATTCCTGTCATTACCATCAACTCCGGTGTTGACGTATTCAAAGAGCTGGGCGCCATTACCCATGTTGGCCAAACAGAATTCGTAGCGGGTGTAGGTGCCGGCGAACAATTCAGCAAAGCCGGTTTGACCAAAGCCCTCTGTGTCCTTCATGAGGAAGGCAATATAGGCCTGGAAGAGCGCTGTGATGGCCTGGCCGACAGCTTTGGTGGTGAGGTAGTGCGTTTCAATGTAGCCACTACGGGTATCAGGGATATCGCCGGGACGTTGGCGAGTATTCAGGATAAGCTAATCGCAGATGGGGATATCGACGCTGTGCTTGCGCTGAATCCCAACATCGCCATCGCCGCCATGGATGCAATCGAAGCGGTCGGTGGTGACCAGGCTCTAGCAACCTTTGATCTCAGTCCCGATGTTCTGGAAGCAATCGAAGCCGACGACATAATGTTCGCCATCGATCAGCAGCAATATCTGCAAGGGTATCTGCCTGTGGTCTTCCTGACGTTGTTCAACACCAATGCCAACACCGTAGGCGGCGGCCTGCCGGTACTCACCGGCCCCGGCATCGTCGATGCCAGCAATGCTGCTGCTGTCAAGGATCTGTCTGCGGCTGGAACCCGTTAAGGTCTTAGGACTGAGTAATATGCGGAAGTCTACACTCGATTTAGGACGTAGTTCCGCATATTATTGAATTCTCAGTCCTAAGTCGTTGCAATGACATGGTATGGATGCGGGAATGGCATTTCTAAGTCACCCGCATCCATATCCTTGTTTTGTCAAGGTGGGATAATCATCCGCCCTCTAATTTTAGGAGGTTGAACTATGGCGACTAAGGTGTCTACCACTCCTGGATCTGATGAGCGCGTAGCTGAGCTTGGCTTTATCAGATCGTTTTTTAGGCGGCCCGAAGTGGGGGCGTTGATCGGGGCGCTTGTTGTCTGGGTGTTCTTTGCTATCGTTGCACCCGAAAACTGGTTGACGCTCAACGGCGTGGCCCGTATCCTCGATTCTTCATCGACGTTAGGCATAATGGCGGTAGCTGTGGCGCTACTTATGATTAGCGGCGAATTCGATCTGTCGGCAGGTGTGATGACAGGTACTACAGGCATTATCGCTGGCTTGCTCGCTACTATGCTGGATCTCAATATCTGGGTGGCGATGTTGGCCGCACTCATTTTTGCGCTTATCGTCGGTTATCTCAATGGTTTGCTGGTTATCAAGACCGGATTGCCTAGCTTTATCGTCACGCTAGCCACCTTTTTCATCCTGCGGGGCGCCAACGTCGGTGTCACGCGTTTGGTCACAAATCAGGTACGCGTGTCGGGGATCGACGAATCGGCTGGGTTTTTTGTCGCTCGGACTCTGTTTAACACCGAGATCAGCATATTTGGCGTTGATTTCAGGACTTCGATTATCTGGTGGATATTGATCACGGTGGTCGCAAGTTGGTTGCTGCTACGCACCAAGTATGGAAGCTGGATCTTCGCCACCGGTGGTGATGCCGAAGCGGCCCGAAATGTCGGTGTACCTTCCCACCGTGTTAAGATCGCACTATTCATGACGACGGCATCAGCTGCGTGGATGGTGGGTATGATGAATGATCTTCGCTTGCGTTCGGCAGTTGCCAGCCAAGGCATCGGCCAGGAGTTTATTTACATCATCGCCGCCGTGATTGGTGGATGCTTGCTAACCGGTGGATATGGATCGGCTATAGGCGCTTCCCTTGGCGCACTCATCTTCGGCATGGTGCGTGTAGGTATCGTTTTCGCCGGTTGGGATACAGATTGGTTTTTCTCATTCTTGGGCGTCATGCTGTTGGTGGCCGTCGTCGTCAATAACTTCACACGAAAGCGGGCAGAAGCCGTAACGGCCGCCGTGGCCAAGACCAGCAGCGGCGAGGATGCATCATGATGACCGAACCCATTCTTGAAGTACATAATATTACCAAGATGTTTGGCAGTGTCATCGCTCTCAGTGATGTGTCTGCCAAGGTCTATAGCGGTGAAGTGACATGCCTTCTCGGTGACAATGGTGCAGGGAAATCCACACTGATTAAGATACTATCAGGTGTCCACCAGCAGACAGACGGGGATTATTTCTTCGAAGGTCAGTCTACAACGCTATCTTCTCCGCGCCAGGCGTTAAATATGGGCATTGCTACAGTCTACCAAGACCTCTCTTTGATCCCGCTTATGCCCGTGTGGCGCAACTTCTTCCTGGGTTCTGAACCCGAAAAGGGCTGGGGGCCATTCCGGCGTTATGATATCGACTTTGCCAAACAGACTGTGCAAGAAGAACTGGGTAAGATGGGTATCGACATCCGGGACCCTGATCAGCCTGTTGGCACCATGTCCGGCGGCGAGCGACAATCGATAGCCATTGCCCGCGCGGTTTACTTCGGCGCCAAAGCCCTGATTCTCGATGAGCCGACCGCGGCGCTGGGCGTGAAACAGGCAGGCACCGTGCTGCGTTACATCGCCCAGGCCAAGGCGCGCAACCTCGGCGTCATCTTCATCACTCACAATCCTCACCATGCTTACGCTGTAGGCGATCGTTTCATTATCCTCAAACGTGGTAAAACCCTCGGTATTTGGTCCAGGGATGAGATCACGCGCGAGGAAATGATCCGCAGCATGTCGGGCGCGGATGAGCTTGAAGCACTGAGCCATGAGCTAGATATGTTGGTGAACGTGGACGCTGGTCAGGATGAAAGAGCAGCCGCTCTCGAGCACCAGGTAGCTAAATCGCTAGAAGAAGATGCGGGCAATAACTAACAGTCGTTACCGCCATCACCTTACGGCCCTGTTTGCGATCATGGCCATAGCGGCCACGGTTTCAGCAGGTTGCCAAGTGGCTGCGATGGAAAAATCAACATTTCCTGCGCTTGTGATAGATGACTCAGTTGCCGCGGATTTACATGTGCTGGCCGAGGACACCTGGAATGCATTCTTAGCAGCTTTCCCTGCCAGAACTGATTGCTTTGGTAATGTTCATCTGCAAGTATCTCATGCGCTCGATAGCCGGGCAGCCTACGATCCGCAGAGCGCCAAAGTGACCATACGTGTTCCTGGCACGCCTGCTATGTTGCAAGGCGCCCTGATTCACGAATGGGCGCATCACGTCGAGTTTCAATGTGAAGAGCACAAGGCGCTACGAGCAGGGTTTTTAGCGGCGCAAGATTTTCCTCCCGGAAGGGACTGGCGACCTGATGCCCTCTCAGCACCGCTATCCTCCGATGACTGGGCTGATATCCCCTCTGAGCACTTCGCTGAGGCGGCTATCGAGCACGTGTTAGGCCAGCGCCCGATTCCCACCCAGGTGCGCGTGACTGGCGAAGCTGTTGGGGTCATCCGTACCTGGTCTCAGGGCGGTAATGCTGTTCTACCCTATGTAAAGGAGAGTGATTGACTATGTATCAGAGGATTCTCGTGCCGGTCGATGGTTCCAAACCGGCGAATCGAGCGGTTGCAGTGGTTGCAGATATGGCAAGCCACTATCATGCCAAGGTATTTTTGTTGCACGTCATCCGCAACCTGGCGCCCCCCCGTGAGATTATCGAGATGATGGCCAAGGGCGAGATCACTGAGTCTCGCAGGGAATTGTTGGAAGATTCTGCCGAGATCATCCTGGAGAATGCCAGAACTGTATGCGAAACACAGGGGTTGAGCGACATCGATTCCTCATATTCGATCGGTGATCCGGCCAGAACCATCGCTAATTACGCTAACGAAAATGACATCGATCTCATCGTACTCGGCGCGCAAGGTCTGGAGACACAGCCTCATTTAATGGGCAGTGTTGCCCGCAAGTTGACCAACATCAGCAGTGTATCATGTTTGATTGTGCGATAAAAAAAAGCACTTGTGTTTGACGGGGAATGGATTTGCTGTTACACTTTTGACATGTGAGCACACGTGTGCTCACATGCCCGCCCACTTTTGACGAGCTCCGCTACTAATACGCAATCGCCGAGCGCTCATATTTATTCCTACTCCAATCGGTGGAGGTAAAAAAAATGAAAGGCTTAGTGCTTGACGCAACCTGGGACCCCAAAGCAGACTATACTGTTAGCGACTGGGAGAAAGAAACCGGCAAGGCCATTACCGGCAACAGTATATGGCATAACCCAAACCTGGAAGTGCGAGAATGGCCGGACCCTGATGTGGGACCGCAAGATGTACTCCTGGACATCCAGGCTTGCGGGGTGTGCGGATCCGACATGCACTTCTATGAGACCGATGACGAAAATTATATTCTCTATCCCGGCCTCACCAAGTTCCCCACCATTTTGGGTCATGAGTTCTGCGGCAAGGTCGTAGAGAAAGGAAGAGAGGTCGAGACCCTTAACGTTGGGGATTACGTCACTGTCGAGGAGATGATCTGGTGCGGGCGTTGTAGTGCCTGCCGTAATGGTTACCCCAACCATTGTCTCAAGCTCGAAGAGATCGGCTTTACGATCCCCGGCGCATTTTCTAAATATCTGGCTGTGGATGAGAAGTTCTGCTGGAAGGTGGATTCCATCCTAGAGCGCTTTGGCGAAGATCTGGGTGTCGAAGTAGCGGCGCTGTCGGAACCGACCTCGGTCTCGTACAACGCCATGTTCGAGCGAGGGGAAGGTTTCCGCCCGGGCCATTTCGTCAGTGTATTTGGGCTTGGGCCCATCGGTCTGGCGGCGGTTGGGCTCGCCGAAGCTGCTGGCGCCGGTATGATCATCGGCTTCGATATCTCACCGCAGCGCCTCGAAATCGCCAAACAGTTAGGTGCTGATTATGTGTACGATCCGCGCGAAGTCAGTCCCCATGAATTGCTCAACGAATTGAGCAAAGGCGCTGGTTTCGATTTTCATGTGGAAGCGGCAGGTGCGCCTCATCTGACTGTGCCCGAGATGGAAAAAGCGATGGCCATCAACGGAAAGATCGTGCAGATCGGCCGCGCCGCCCAGAAAGTGCCGATGTATCTGGAAACTTTCCAGGTGCGCCGCGCCCAATTGTACGGCGCCCAGGGGCACTCGGGCCACGAGACCTTCCCCAATGTCGTGCGCATGGTGGCATCTGGACGTCTCAATCTCAGTCCCATGATCACCGCTCGCTATGCCCTGGATGATGCCGTCGCGGCTATCGCCAAATCGACTGAGCGTGCAGATGGCAAGATCATGGTCAAGCCCCAGAAGAACGGGTAGTAAGGGGGATTTAGATAGATGAGCGAACTCAATGTCGGCCTGATCGGCGCCGGACGTATCGGCCGCGTACATGCTGAAAATCTGGCATTCCGCATTCCCCAAGCCAACCTGGTGGCAGTATCAGATATCATCCTGGAACCTGCTGAACAATTAGCTGTCGATTATCAGGTGCCAGCTGTTTATCAGGATCATCGCCGCATTCTGGAAGATCCCGCGATCGACGCGGTCGTAATCTGTTCCAGCACTGATACCCACGCTCAAATGATAGTCGAGAGCGCTGAGACGGGGAAACAGATCTTCTGCGAGAAGCCGATCCATCTCGATCTCAAAGAGGTGGATCGGGCGCTTGTGGCTGTACGGTCTGGCGGCGTCAAATTGCAGATCGGATTCAACCGCCGATTCGATCATAATTTTCGCCAGGTTCAGGAGTTGGTAGCCGAGGGACGGATCGGTGATCCCCACATCGTTCGTATCACCAGCCGCGATCCTGAGCCCCCACCGATCAGCTATATCGAGATGTCAGGTGGCATTTTTCTAGACCAGACCATCCATGATTTCGATATGGCCCGTTTTCTACTTGGTGACGAGGTGGATGAGATATATGCAACGGGTGGCGTCAGGGTCGATCCTGCAATCGGCGAAGCTGGCGATATCGATACGGCGCTGATTACTTTGCGATATCAGTCGGGCGCGCTCGGTAGCATCGATAACAGCCGAAAAGCAGTCTACGGTTATGACCAACGCGTCGAGGTATTCGGTTCGGAGGGAGTTATCATCGTTTCCAACGACAAGCCCAACACCGCCATCATCGGTGATAACAAGGGCATGCATGGCGCCTTACCCCTCTTCTTTTTTGTCGAACGTTACACCGAATCATACCTCGTTGAAATGCAGGAATTCGTTGCCTGCGTTATGCAAGATCGTACGCCACCCGTGACCGGAAACGATGGTCGGGTACCGGTGATCATGGGCTATGCGGCCAAAAAATCATACGATGAGAACAGGCCGGTCAAGTTAAGCGAGATTGTTGCGTCGGCATAGTACGTGTTGCGTGTTCCGTTTTCCCCGCATCATCAGTCAATGTGAGTAGGGTCGAGCCTTTCGACTTGTACAGGTTGACACCATGTCACCATGACGAGACAAACCAAGCAACACGCACCAAGCAACACGCAAAACGTACCATCCCGAAAAACAATAACCCCATCCCCAGGAGTCCACGATGAGCACAAACGGCAACATGCCCAAAGGCTGGATGCCCTCCAGTAATCCCACTGTAATCTTTGAAGACAATCGCATCGGCCATATGAAAAAAGAGATCTTTGAGGGCGATGATGCCACCATCGATGCCATTCTGGCCGAGTATGGTATGGAACCGGGTAATGTTCCGCCTGTCGAATGGAGTAAGCCCGGCAGTTATATCCAGATGATGACCCGCCGCCAGCTTATCGAGGAACGGCGCAAGAATGATATCATCCTCATCCCTATCGGATGCACCGAGAACCATGGCATGCATTTGCCCAGCGCCACCGATACGCTGTTCGTCAGTCAGATCATCGAAGGTGTGCGGCGCTACTTCCTCAAACAGGATATTCCGGTGGCGCTCTCACTGCCACCCCTCAATTTTGGTTCGCACCCCTACCACCATTACGGCATGCCCGGCACCGCCCCCGTACGTGAGGAGATCTCACGCGAGATGCTGATCGACATGATGCTGGGCCTGTGGAATGATGGATTTCGTAAGATCATCATGATCAACAATCACGGCCATCTGTGGATGCTGGAGACGACGATCCAGCAATTCATGAAGCGCTACCAGATTCCCGGCATCTTCAGGGTGATGGATTGGCATCGCGCTGTACGTGAGTCCTTCTACACCAATGATCGTGGCGGCATCTACGGTAGCAATTTTGTCCATGCCGAAGAAGCGGAGACCTCATTGGGACTCTATCTCTTCCCCGAGATCGTGGAAATGGATCTGGCAGTGAACACCAAAGGCGTCTCCTACCTGCCCGAGGGCCATTTCGACACTTCTGTCGATCCTTATCATCGCCCCAGCCGCTGGTCGGAAGGCGAGGGACACTTTGGCATCGAGATATTCGCTACGCCGGAGGGTGTGGTGGGCAATGCCGCCGACGCCGAAGCCTGGAAAGCCAAACGGCCATTGGCGGCCATCTTGCGTTACATGACGATCCTGATCGAGGATATCCGTGAAGCTTTTCCGCCCGGAACCGTGCCACCCGTCGAGGAAGTGACTCTGCGTACAGCCGAAGAGATGGAGCCTTATCTGCGTGAACCGCAGAGCGAAGGCTGGAAACCGGTGTATGCTCTGCCCAGGATCGGACAGAGCAATATCTTTTAGTCTCAAAAGATCTCATTGTACTATTGTGAGGGATGACCGCTAGTCGTCCGACCGCTGGTCGGAGGGCTAGCGCCATTTCAGCCGCCAATGGCGCCATGCCTTGTGGATCGCGCAGGCAGATCTCGCGAGAGTTTGCCGGGCCGGAAGGTGAGTTGCGAGTCAGCCCGGTCTACCGGTATACTGAATCTCCTGATTTACTATAATGGCTCTTTGGGACTTCGCGTGACGATCACGAATTTCCGTTGATGATTCCCCCACACCTAGTGGCTGGTTGTGTCAAGCGCCTAGATATAGTGTGGGAAAAATCCGTATCACGCGAA
>PIVW01000700.1 GCA_003353825.1 Chloroflexota bacterium | reverse complement strand
TCGGCTCTCATAGTATCACCCTGGTGGCGTTGAAGGAAGTCAAAGGGTGCTAGGTAAGCGAGCGTAGAATGACGACGAACATTGTTATAGTAGTCGATGCGTTTATGAACGACAGTACGCAATTGCTTGCCTGGCTGGTTTAGGTAGGTTCATCAGTAACAAGCTGCCTGAATTTGACAACTTGTGTTTAGGCTTCTAATTGGGATGCCGACTCTGGAGTTAGTAGCAGAAGAAGGTTAAGAGGTTCGACGGGGTCAGTTTAGAGGATGGACTTCGGTCCATCCTCTAAACCTTAGCACAGCCTCTTGGTGTGCGAATCCTACAATACGAGATTAATTGCTAGTTGAGATCGACATGATCGATCATTTCAAACAGACTTCGACCTCGGTTTCTACCTCTGGCGCCAGCATCGCCAGTAGATCGAGACGCTTACAGGTGTTACTTCTGAAGGTATTCCAACGAATACTTGGCGGCGCCTTCTTCGGGCAACAGCGAGTACGTAGAGCTCTACAACACCAACGATTTCGCGGTTGACCTGACGGGCGCACAGATCGATGACATCGTGGGGGGTTCCAATCCATACACAATTGAGTCTGACAACGCCCTCATACTGGCACGGGGTCACCTGCTCTACACACGTAACTTCGGCCAGAACAACAGTGGTGATTCTGTAAGGCTGATAGCAGCAGATGGTTCAGTGGTCGACATTCACAGCTATCTAGAGAATCCTGGTACAGGCATTGCCTGGTCGAGATATCCCGATGGCGGCGATTGGCGTAACGATCTCCCGCAAAGCCCGGGTCAAACCAATCCCCAACCTCCTACTTCAACAGCGACCGCCACAGTTACACCTACCGCCACCTTTACGCCGACCCCCACGCTCACGCCCACACCACAACCGCAAGCTTCTGCAACCCACACACCCACGCCACGCCCACCCCGATCCCAGATGGCGTCCGCATAAACGAGTATTTAGCAGCTCCGGCCAGTGGTGAAAGCGAGTACGTCGAATTGTTCAACAGCAACCCCTTTGATGTCGACCTGAGTGACTGGCAGATCGATGACGTCGCCGGTAGTAGCAGCCCCTACTCAATCCCCCTGGATACATTCATACCCGCACAAGGTTTCTATCTGGCTTTGCGAGACCTGGGTTTGAACAATAGCGGAGATACAGTGAGGCTTATCGCTCCTGATGGTTACGTTGAGTTATTCAACCACCAATCCTTGAGTCGCTTCACTTTTCTATACCATACAAACGAACACTTGTGCTATTCTGTGTCTAACGACTAAGCGCCCGGATAGCCTGTTGGGGGAACAGGCAGCGTTGATCAATCCGGGCGCTTTTGTATGGATAGACGGGTCGCTTCGCTCTACAAATATTTTTTGACGGGACATATCTCACCTGGTATGATGTATGCACCCCGTTATTCACAACCCTATAGTTTTTCAGCAAGTGCACACACTCGTGTCATGGGCCAGGCGGCAGTACCTTTATTTAGCCTGTTGCTTTGGTCGTCCAAAGATTAGGTTGGCGATGTTATGGAGCGTCTTAAGCCAGGTATTTTATTTTTGATACTGATAGTTGGGTTGTCCTTTGTGTTCGGATGGCAAGAGGCGGTCGCGTCTACTCTTGAGCGGCGTCAAGGGAGCGGTGTTGGTGATGTTGAACGTTCGCCGTTGAGTTCGATGTCATCAGTTCAAACGATCGAAGGTGTTGTCATCAACGAATACTTGCCAGTGCCTTCTTCGGGCAACAGCGAGTACGTAGAGCTCTACAACACCAACGATTTCGCCGTCGACCTGACGGATGCACAGATCGATGACATCGTGGGTGGTTTCAGCCCATACACAATTGAGCCTGACAACGCCCTCATACCGGCAAATGGCCACCTTCTCTACACACGAAACTTCGGTCTGAACAACGGTGGTGATTCTGTAAGGCTGATAGCAGCAGATGGTTCCGTGGCCGATATTCACAGCTACAGTAGCAACCCCGGCAGTGATATTCCTTGGTCGAGATCACCGGATGGCGGGGTATGGCGAGATGATCTGCCACAGAGTCCTGGAGTATCCAATCCAGGTCCACCAACATCAACCCCCACCCCCATCCCTCCCCCCACCGGCGTGCTAATCAACGAGTATCTGCCTGCCCCGGCTAGCGGTGAAAGTGAATATGTAGAACTCTTCAACACGAACACCTTTGCCATCGACCTCAACGGCTGGCAGATCGATGACATCGAAGAAGGGGGCTCCACCCCGTACGCGATTCCGTCTGACAACGCTCTCATACCGGCACAGGGTCACCTGCTCTACACACGCAAGTTCGGCCTGAACAATGGCGGAGACACAGTTAGGTTGATTGCAGCAGACGGCAGCCTGCGTGACAGCCACAGCTATAGCAGCAATCCCGGCACCGATATACCCTGGTCTCGTTTTCCGGATGGCGGTACATGGCGAACTGATCTGCCACAGAGTCCAGGCCAGCCTAACCCAGCGCCCCCCACCTCGACACCTACTGCAACCTTTACATCGATTCCGACACCTACACAAACCGGTAGTGGTTATATATTAACTGATAGGACACCATTCTGTGTTGTAATAGTGGAGGTATAATAGGAGTACCGCCTCATGGAAGCTATCAGATTTAGAAAATGACAGTGTTTTTCGCACA
>PIVW01001430.1 GCA_003353825.1 Chloroflexota bacterium | reverse complement strand
GTCCCTGTCATCGTTACAATTTATGTGATGATGGATATGGCCTACACCTACGTTCGGTCCCTTAGAGGGCCTTCTAGGGCCCAGATGACCACTGCTCTCACTCAGGAATGGGAACGCATTGTTTCCATGGATCCCGAAGGCGACATGAGCGAGTCAATTGAATTCACCTGGTTTCTTGAGTCTCTCACCGACGAGGAGTTGGTGATGGAGTACCAAGGATTATGACCAGTTGGTAAGATAACCTAAGCACACAACACTAAGAAAAACCTTCCATGAACTTCAAAGCTCTCGCCCTCGCTGCCGCCACCGCTACCTCAATCATCGCGGCTCCCGCCGTTGAAGCCCGCGGAACCTATGCTGAACACGGCCAACTTGGAAACGCCATCAAATCAACTGGCGTAGTTCTCAAGTTCAATCCCATGGAATGCAACGAAAGAGATTCTTTCGGTTGGTATTGGAGTGGCGGTAATGAAATGGTGATCTGTCAAGAAAACCGTAGTCGCTACAGCACAGCTGAAGTCCAGTGGACTGAAGAGGACCTTGACACCCTACGCCACGAGGCTCAGCATCTGGTTCAAGATTGCATGGACGGGAAACAAAACGGTCGCCTCTCCTCTGTTTACAAAGACCCCATTGCTCTCGCTAAA
>PIVW01001429.1 GCA_003353825.1 Chloroflexota bacterium | reverse complement strand
GCGCCAAGGTGGTGGCCCGTGTCACACCAAAGTGAACCTGCTCCACCATGATCGGGATATAGTGAATACGAAGAATGGCCATGAGATAGGTACGCCTGTAACGTTGTGTTGTGAGCCTGTGTGCGGCCTGTCTGAATCGTCGTCTCCAGAGGTCTCTAAGGAGTAGCCGAAGCTTGACATAGGGGTCACTCAACACATTCTCCATGCAGTATCGCGTTTTTTCAGCCAGGCAGAAATAGGGCAGTCCGAGCACCAGAAAGGCGCGAAAGTAGTGCCCGAGGAAGATCCGGGTGTGGGGTGTCATCAGGTTGTACATTGCGTGCCGTTCGTAGAGTTTTGAAACGCCCCAAATAATCAGGCCCCACATCAAATACTTACCGATCGCTTTGGGGACGATCTGCCCGAGGCGACGTGGTCTGTATGCCTGCTTGTCCTGGATGATGGCGAGGAGCGTAAAGTAGGCTATGAGAAACCCAAGTGGGGCATAGAAGTAGGTTGTCGCCTCTAACTTGCCGGTGGCAAATAACCACAAGGATATAGTGAATGATAGTAATATGCCGATATAGCAATAGAAAGGTTGTATCATACAGTGTCCCATTCTTCGACTTTGTCACGATCACAATACCTCAGCAATTTTATTCACACCTG
>PIVW01000699.1 GCA_003353825.1 Chloroflexota bacterium | reverse complement strand
GCCGGCATACCTGGTCAGGAAGGAGATATCTCTCTACGTGATTGGCAGGCCTATGCCACCGTACTCAGCGGCGATATCGACGGCAATGACTTGGTGGATGAGCGCGGGGTGCTCACCACTACAGCCAATCTCGTGCGTGAAAACGCCTATCATGTGCTCATGGCAGTTGGAATTGGCAAAACGACGACATTGGATGGATTCTTTATCACTGCCGGGGCGGCAACGGGTGAATCATCTGAACAAGGTTCCGGCGGCGGCATGGACAACTCCAACCATAGCAGTCCAACCCTCATCAACATCACCTTCACGGCAAATTCGGCAAGACGGGGCGGCGGCATGACCAGCGGCTGGGATAGCAGTCCAACCCTCAACAACGTCACCTTCACGGCTAATTCGGCAGACGATAACGGTGGCGGCATGTACAACGACGATAATAGCAATCCAACCCTCACAAACGTCACCTTCACGGCTAATTCGGCAGGCTACGGCGGCGGCGGCATGTACAGCTACAAGAGCAATCCAATCCTCAGCAACGTCACCTTCACGGCTAATTCGGCATTCAAGGGCGGCGGCATGTACAACTCCGAAAGCAATCCAACCCTCACAAACGTCACCTTCACGGCAAATTCGGCACGCTATGGCGGCGGTATGTCCAACTTCTATAGCAATCCAACCCTCAACAACGTCACCTTCACGGCAAATTCGACAGATCATGACGGCGGCGGCATGTACAATTACAATAGCAGCCCGACTATTCGCAACAGTATCTTCTGGGGTCATGTCGGGTCTATTCTGTATGTTGGAGGTACTAGTCAAGTAACGATATCCGACAGCCTGGTGCAAGGTGGTTGTCCGGAGAATGTCACCTGTGATGGAGCCATACTCGATACCGATCCGCGCTTTGTTCGTCTGCCCGATTCTGGAGACGGCGACTGGAGCACACTGGAAGACAACGACTACGGAGATCCACGCCTGCAGGCCGGCTCTCCCGCTATTGACGCCGGCAACAATGAGTGGCTTTCTAACGATATTCTCACCGATAGCAACGGCTACCCACGTATTGTCGGGGGGATCGTCGATATGGGGGCGCACGAGGCCTTTGGACTCATGATCGGCAAGAGGGTTACGCCTGCTGTTGTTGCGCCCGGCGCTGCTATTAGCTATTCTCTCTATTTTCACAATTATCATGATACCGCCACAGTCACAGGCGCCCAACTCTCAGATTCAATTCCGCCAGAGGTGGTGATCAGTGAAATAGCATCAGAGGGAGCGGCAGTGACCCAGATCGGCGTCCCACCCGCTTATGTTTGGGAAATCGAAGATCTCGAGCCCCAGGCAGGGGGTATCATAACACTCACCGGTCAGGTCAAACCTGAGGTCAATGCACTCCTCAACTTCACCAATACTGTGTCAGTTTCAGCGGGATCGGGCGATCCGGTACCAGATGATAACAGCGTGAGTGTGCTCAGCCACGTTTCCGGGACCCTATATGTCGATGCTGCAAAAACCGCAGGGACCAACGACGGCGCCTCTTGGAGTGACGCCTTCACCAGTCTGCAATCGGCTCTTGATATAGCCCAGGCCGGCGACCAGATATGGGTGGCCGAGGGTGTATACACACCCAGCCAACGCTCATCGGAGGATGACCCACGCAGCGCCACATTCAAACTAGTCGACGGTGTCGTTATATACGGCGGTTTCGCCGGCACACCTGGTCAGGAAGAGGATATCTCTCTTCGAGATTGGCAGGCCTATCCCACCGTACTCAGCGGCGATATAGACGGCAATGACCTTGCGGATGAGCGCGGGGTGCTCACCACTACAGCCAATCTCGTGGGTGAAAACGCCTATCATGTGCTCATGGCGAAATGGGTTGGCGACACGACGACATTGGATGGTTTCTTCATCACTGCCGGGGCGGCAACGGGCGAAACATGGGGACAAAATATCGGCGGCGGTATGTACAACTCCGATAGCAATCCAACCCTCACCAACGTCACCTTCACGGCCAATTCGGCACGCTATGGCGGCGGTATGTCCAACTTCTATAGCAATCCAACCCTCACAAACGTCACCTTCACGGCTAATTCGGCAGACTATAGCGGCGGCGGCATGTACAACAAAGATAATAGCAATCCAACCCTCACAAACGTCACCTTCACGGCTAATTCGGCAAGCGTTGGCGGTAGTATGTACAACTCCAATAGCAATCCAACCCTCAGCAACGTCACCTTCACGGCCAATTCGGCAGGCCACGGCGGCGGTATGTACAACTTCGATAGCAATCCAACCCTCAGCAACGTCACCTTCACGGCTAATTCGGCACGCTATGGCGGCGGCGGCATGTACAACGACGATGAGAGCAATCCAACCCTCAGCAACGTCACCTTCACGGCTAATTCGGCAGACGATAGCGGCGGCGGCATGTACAACTACTACAATAGCAATCCAACCCTCACCAACGTCACCTTCACGGCTAATTCGGCGGACGATGACGGCGGCGGCATGTACAACTACAATAGCAGCCCGATTATTCGCAACAGTATTTTCTGGGGTCCTATCGGGTCTGTTCTGTATGTTGTAGGTACTAGTCAAGTAACGATATCCGACAGCCTGGTGCAAGGTGGTTGTCCGGAGAATGTCACCTGTGATGGAGCCATGCTCGATACCGATCCGCGC
>PIVW01000698.1 GCA_003353825.1 Chloroflexota bacterium | reverse complement strand
CAGGCCGGGGAAGACCAGGCCGATCGTGTCCTGAGCCCCGGAGATCTCCTCGGTCCCGGGCGGATTGTCACAGCAGAAGAGCATGTAGGCCAGCTTGTGGGGATCCTCCACGGGTAAACGATTGCCCCACAATTTCATGGCCGTGCGCCGGGTGCTGGTGGCCATGCCACTGCGTTCGTTGAATTCGAGCGTGGGTTCGACGGAGAGGGTGATGACTGAGCCAGGATGGTGTTTGGAGACAAAGGGCTGGTCGAGCCAGCCGCCGGCCAGGTCGATGCGGTAGGGTAACTGGTCGATCTTGCGCAGGTCCGTGGTGGAGCGAGGGAGGAGGTCGTCATGAGGTGTGCGCTGTAGCACCACGTACTCGATGCCCAGGCTCTCCACCAGTTTGCGCTTGTCAGGTGTGTTGCCATCCTCATTCACTACAACAATGTCGGGCTGGATGGCACGCAACTCCGGTTCGAAGTCGAGATAACCGGAGCCACTGGAGATCAGGGCCTGGTGCACACAACCCACGTTCTGCACCACGAACCAACGTTCGGCTTCGGTGTTGATGGGCGGGCGGCCCTTGAGGTCGTAGACGGTACGGTCGCAGCCTAAGGCCACGTAGAGTTGGTCGCCGAGGGCGGCGGCGCGCTGGAAGAACTCGACATGGCCGGCGTGGAGCATGTCGAAGCAGCCGCTTATAAAGACTTTTGTCACTACAGATTGCTCAGAAATCACCGATCGTCGTTCTCCTTCAAGCCTAAGGTTCTTTCGTGATTACTGCCAGTCACGTGTTGATCTGCGAACGCGTACCCTTCTGGTGTGTGCTATGATAATGGCCCTATCTGCCAACAATTCGGTGTATTTTGACAAGACGTTCTCCATTAGTGCCTTCCGTTCAGCCCGAGGTAAGTTTTCCAGCCTCAAAACACCACAATGAGGTTTCCCCTGACGCCAGATCATT
This sequence comes from Chloroflexota bacterium, assembly GCA_003353825.1. The sequence continues at coordinate 1,731 of PIVW01000698.1, read as the reverse complement.
TCTTCAAAGTCATTGTCTGTCGTCACGATGATCCGTTGTTCCAGCACCGCCCATTTCAGGATCTCGTCATCAGACAAGTGTGCATCCCTGTCACCAACTTCGATGACATCATGGCCCATATCCTGCAACCATTTGGCCAGAGCCCCACTTGCATTGACGTCGGTCAAAAACCTCATTTAAGCGGCGATCTGCTCCAAAACTGTCTCACCGGCGACCAAGTGATGAGCATAAAGTAATGACGCTCTCAGGTCATCTGCTTCGAGTTGAGGATAATCTTCCAGAATCTCCTCTTCCGTAGCACCTTTGGCCAAGAGTTCCAGGACCATATCAACTGAAATCCGCATGCCACGGATGATAGGCTTGCCGACCAAGATGTCTTTATCAAATGTAATACGACGCAATAAGTCCGTCATGATACTGTCTCCTCGTGCCTTAGTAGTCGGAGTCCACACATCTGTGTCGTTAACTCGACTTTCATTCTATCACATCCATCTATGCCTTATCTTATATCTGGGATGTCCGCCTGGATGTCACGTAGTTCAGGTTCGAAGTCGCGATAACCGCATCCGCTTTGAGATCAGGGCCTGGTGCACGCAACCCACATTTTGCACCATGAAGCAACGCTCCCCTTGACAACCCTTCGCTGTTGATGGGTGGGCGGCCCTTGAGGTCGTAGACGGTACGGTCGCAGCCTAAGGCCACGTAGAGTTGGTCGCCGAGGGTGGCGGCACGCTGGAAGAACTCGACATGGCCGGCGTGGAGCATGTCGAAGCAGCCGCTTATAAAGACAACCACAGACATGTACTGAGCGACGACCGGAGGTCGTTTGCCGAAGTATTTCACGGATTTCGTCGTGGATTGGTGAGTTAAAATTGCATGACTGTAGGTTGCAGAACTACCGATTTGTACATTTTCTCTTGATTGATGTCCACTACTTCAGGCAAAACCAGTATTCGTGTATCGCAAATCTGTGAGAAATGAGCAGCGATCCTGTAGTACGGTGATAACAATTATGGAAACCACCGGTATATATCTTTGCGATGCAACGCTCTTCGGAATTCGATTACTCGCAGTTCACGATCTACTTTTAGGCCCACCCGATAGCTGCCGAAACGTATCTTGCTAGTACTCCCGATATCCGACCATCTTCTCCACTTTCCCGCCGAGACGAGGATCCTCTTTAATTGCTTCGCCAAACACCACTGCTTCGATCTGATTTCTTACGCCCACCGGAAGTCTGGCAAGATCTTTGAGAAAGGTTCGGCCATATCGTAGGCGCCAATCCATTTAATCTACCTCTTTTACGTAGGTTTGATACAGGTTTAACGCTTCTGCTCCCTCGAAAAAATCATCACCACCCACACTGTCCATCAATTCACCAAGTGCGTAATCCTCCATAAATTCAAGTAGGGCGACAGCTGATGTATTTAACAATTCAGCGAGCGTAAAAACTGATACCCGCCACTGATGGTCAAGCTTGAGCACGCCTTCGATACGGTCTCTCTTGATCATGTCTCGAAGCGCTCCAGGCTCTACGCCGAGCACCTCCGCAGAGAGTTCGATATCCATTGTCAGTGTATTCATCGCATTGCTCCTGTGGGCATAATTCATTAGGGTGTGTCCTAAATGAGTTGGAGACATAATGTGTCGCCAGGATTCGACCTAGATTCGTCAACGTAACTCCCCGTTTCGGAAGTTCAGAAGGCCTGAACCGGCCTCCAAACATGTTAG
>PIVW01001428.1 GCA_003353825.1 Chloroflexota bacterium | reverse complement strand
ACTGCCAATCTCGCTCTCGGCATCGATCTTAAAGGCGCTCTCTTTGGGAAGACTGATGTATATGCTGCCCACATCAGTTGTCGTTTTTGTCTCACCATCATTTGTTAGCACGCCTCTGAAACTGACATCGCCGACACCGGCATGCACTTGGCTATCTTCCATCAACCTGACATCCTTCATGTCGATATCGCCGACACCAATTTCGATATCCAGAGCGCCAACCAGATTTCGAGCATCGACGCGTCCAACACCACCGTTCCGATCCTCCCTGGTATCCAAAGGCCCGGTTGTTCCGCCAGCGTCATGCCAGAGATTGGGCGGGTGTCATGGGAAGAGTGAAAGAAGAACTTGCCATGGTGGTGAAATAGGCCAGACAGAATCAACTGATAAAGGTATTAGTGCAAATTGTTCGTTTTTGGTATATGATATAATTACTTTAGCTAAAGTTAGAGATGACCAGTTATATCCGTGACAACATTCACCCCATAATAGGGTGAATATCGAACGATTATAGGGACTGGCTATTTGAATTGGGTGTGTCCTTTTTGAGTTAGAGGGCAATCTTACCCTACCATACTAACATGTTTGGAGGCCGGTTCAGGCCTTCTGAACTTCCGAAACGGGGAGTTACGTTGACGAATCTAGGTCG
>PIVW01001427.1 GCA_003353825.1 Chloroflexota bacterium | reverse complement strand
TAAACCGCCAGTCCATGGAGGCGCGGCCCGAAGGGTGAACCGTGAGCCGCCTTTGGCAGGGGTGCTTTGACCTGCTTGGCGCAATGGGGACAAATCACCGCCAAACGACGGTGACGGCGTACAAATGGCGCAAGTTTGGGCAGATCAATCTCATCATACTTCCCGGCCAGCTTCCCGGCGAGTGTCTCATCCAGCGCCGCCTTGCAGTGCGGGCACTCGTCCAGGTGATGATCAACCGTCTCATCAGGGTCTTCGGCAAGATCGCGTGAATGGGCCTTGTGACCAGGCCTGGCACCGCCCGGTCTGGCGCTCTTGCGGCGCGCCTTTTTATCCGTCGATGGTGGTTTGGAAGATGTCCGCGATGTTTTGCCAGGGCGCTGCATCTTCAGCACCAGTTCAATCAGTTCAGGCTTGTTAAGCTTCTGCAAATCATCACGATTCATCCCTCCATAGATTCAGAAACAGACCAATTTGGCAAGGGGGTGAGTAATTACGATCGAAATCCTCCAGGTCAAGTATTTGAACAACATCATTGAGCAGGACCACCGGTTCATCAAAAAACTGACGCGACAAATGAAGGGTTTCAAATCCTTCAATTCAGCCTCTGCAACACTGGAAGGCATTGAAGTCGCGCACATGATCCACAAGC
>PIVW01001426.1 GCA_003353825.1 Chloroflexota bacterium | reverse complement strand
TTCCGGTCCCATAGCCGGTTTGGGGATATATTTCATGTCCCTACCGTTTCAGATAGTCGCCTCTCGTTGGCGAGAGGTGTCCCGCGCCGGGACGTAGGCGATAGGAGGGTTCGCGTCAATCAACTAAATGAACTATTTTGCTAATTATGCTACTGCATTGGACGCAAGGCTCATCGCGCATGGGCAGGCGTTCCGACCTCTTCGCGCAGCACGCGACCCGGTGAGTAAACAGGGCTGACACTTTAAATAAGCCAACAATCCGGTTCGATCGGCATAAATTCTCCTTATTAATTAGCCTAATGTCCCATCAGGTGTTGAAGCTAAGGGAAAGATAGCGGATAACCGCCATCGACACTCCAAACCCTTGAAGAAAGCCTGCATGAGATCAATCTTTCGCATATTTTTCGGCGCAAAGCGCACAAAACCGCTTCTAGTACTAGGCTGTCTGATCCTGGCTGGCCTGTTTGAGATTGTCTCGGTTGGTGCCCTGTTGCCCCTGGTCGGACACATCGGGGGCATTGAGACCGCGGGTTCATCTGATCTCAACCGGATGATTACGGGTCTCATGAACTTCCTGGGTCTGACCGACAATCTTGAGACTATAATACTCATTGTCGTCATTACCATGGTCTCAAAGGCAGTTTTGTCC
>PIVW01000697.1 GCA_003353825.1 Chloroflexota bacterium | reverse complement strand
AACAGGGCAAATATCGAACAAAAATAGGGATGAATGCCTTGAAAACGATCAGTTTTTGACACTTTCTCTCCACCAAATTGTCTGTTTTGGTGCCGTAACGAAATTGGCGAAGGTATTAATTCATACCATAGTCTATTTGATCGGAGGTGCTCGCGGATGGCTCGTGGCGGGCATTGCTTGTGCCTTCGATCGTTATCATCTACATCCTGCTGGTTGCTCCAAGACTGACACGTACAGAAGGCCTTATCTATAATTCGATTCGACCAATTTTGCTCATAGAGGACGAAACGTTCGAGCAGTTGGTCGGCGAAGACGCCCACATTAGTCTTCGCACTGAACTTCTGGCCTTCGTCGCTGGTGCGGTACTGGGCTTGCTCTTGGTCACGACCAATTCATATCTCTCCTATTCCTGGCTACTGCTTGTGATGACCATCACCTCGGCCTGCATGTATGGCTTGCTGATCTGGATCATCACTGTCTCCGTCGCAGGTGCACAACTCAATAATACCTTGCTCAGACAACCAATGAACATCGATCCTTTTGATATTTCACCTTTCGAAGCCATTGGCCGTCAGAGCCTGCTGATCGCCTTGATCTTTATCGGCGGCGTCACATTGAGCCTAGTGATGATTGGCTTCGAGCCTGGGGTCCTGCTCCGACCAGAAACCTGGGTAATTTACGTTCCCATGATGCTGGTGCCTTTCGCCATTTTCTTCTTTAGCATGTATCCCACTCACCGTGTGTTGGCTACCGCCAAATCTGATGAGATTGCAGTAGTGCAGGGCCATCTTCAGCGCCGCTTTCGAGAATTGTTACAATGCCTGGACCAGCAGATCGACACGCACTACTTATCTGCCGAGATTAATGCCTTAATCGCGTACGAAGATCAACTGCGGTCGGCCCGCACCTGGCCCTACAATACGAGAATGTTGCGCACTCTTTTCTTCTCGGTGCTGATTCCTGCCAGTGCTGTGGCGGGACGCGTTATCGCATCCATTATGTTTAACTGAGCTCTTGACCGGTATGCTTCCTGGCCCTTCTCATCGAATATGCCTGTGTCGCCCCAGGTTACGACTGTGCCACCCTCATTGACATACGCTCGCGTTGTCCGGCACGAAGCGATAGACAGGGGCCAGAACGTCCAAGTCAGCGCTATACGGGGGAGTTCCGGTCGAAGCTATCATACAGGGCACCAGCAACGCCCCCTCGCTGGCGTAAGCTTCTGCAATGTAGAGGGTCATAAGGGTTTCTGCCGAGTCACGATCGCTCAGGTCAGGGTTCGTTGCAGTAGTGTCCGGCGGTAAGTTGTCGATGATCTTGAATTGTCCGCAAGCTTTACCAAGCAATCCACGACATGCCAGGCATAGACACCAACGACTTCGAGGCTGTGCAAGCTTATATGGATGGTTTACCTCTTTTGTTGTGAGGGACGGCTGGCGATAACACCTTTTGCCTGGAAATACAAGCGGGGGCTGAAATCGTCATCATCGACGCCGGCTCTGGGATTCGAGAGTTAGGCCTCGAATTGATGAAAGGACCGTGTGGACGGGGTGAGGGCAGACTGCACCTGTTCTTCAGTCATCCCCATTGGGATCACATCCAAGGGTTTCCCTTCTTCATCCCTGCCTTCATTCCAGGGAATCATATCACTCTCTACAGCGTACACGACTCGCGGACGGTTCTCGAAGAACAACAGCGCCCCGTCAACTTCCCCGTGCCCCTATCCATCATGCAAACAGATATGGATTTTGTCTCTCTCACGGTGGGAAAAACATTTCGGGTAGGCGACGTTCACATCAACACCATCGAAAACGCTCATCCCGGCAGATCCTATGGATATCGGTTTCAGGTTCAGCATAGTGTATTCGTTTATGCCAGTGATTCCGAATACAAACAGTTGGACGATGCCAATTACCAGGCTCACATCGACTTCTTTCGAGATGCCGATGCTCTGATCTTTGGTAACCGTTCACCCCCCCTGCCTAAAAAACTAGGGCGGAAAGTAAAATGATTATACAGTAGGACTATGAGACTAACGGATCATGACCAGTAAGGTGCTGTACCTTAACAATGCGGATAAATAGGGCGAAGTAAAATTCGACCAGAAGTAGTGCAGGTGGCAAACTTAGGCAAACAATTCACAAAGGAGCGCACATGTTTGAGCACCTGCTGCTAACTATTGTAATAGGTATAGTAATTATCGGGCAACTGAGGGGAAATGTGCCGTTTCTGCGAAAAAATGAAAGTAGACAACGGAAAGAGATAAAAGCGTGCAAAAAACAAAGTCAGACAACAGCGCCGACAAAATGTCCACCTTGCCCGGCGTGTGCCGCAGATGAAGGTGTTCAAGAGGGCGAGATGGAGACAGTTGATGCCCCCCCCATGATAGAACAGACAAGAGGGCGGCCTCGGTCTGTGGACACAAGCAGTCATTACTGCCCAAGAAAGAGTTGTCGCTACTATGGCTGGTTGGGACGGTGTAACATTCGTGCCAATGGCCATCCGAATGGAGGCAGATGGCGGCAGCTACAATGTGTTGTATGCAACAAATGCTTCATGGAAACCTGGACTTTGGCCATTTTCTAAATTCGATTTTTTAGCAGATCACGACTACCACATATAGTACTTGAAAAATAAATAACCACTATATATAGACTGCTGTTATGTAAACCTAGCCGGTTTT
>PIVW01000696.1 GCA_003353825.1 Chloroflexota bacterium | reverse complement strand
GTCAATCCCTGCGCTTCAGCGCTGCTTTCCAGTTCGTCATGTAGTTGTTCTTTCAGCTCTTTGGGCATCCAGACCAGTCTCCCGAATCCTCCCTCGGCTGACAGAAATTTCCTGGAGGTTAAGAACACCTTTCCGACCCCCATAAAACCGGGTGTCTGTTGCCCTCCGCCAACACTGCCGGCCAGTGAGGAAAAGGTCATGCCGACCGGGGTGTCTTCCAAAAACTCACGGTTGACCACCATAACACCATTACACTCCGGGACATAAGCGCAGATTGCTTCAAAACACCCACAGCTGGTCATCGGTCTGTCCATGATGGAGTAAGCACAGAACGTTGAGACCGACTTGTGGCTGTTGGTATAGACATAATCGTTGACCCCGGTCCAGATACCCTTGACCTGATCCAGGAGTTCCCCTTTCTTCACGGGTTGATTCGGCCCCGTCTCATCTATTTCATAGGCTGCTTTTCCGTCCAGCCAGTTATAGGCGCCACAAAGTCCAAGGCGCTCGGGTGTGATGATACAAACGTGATTGGGAGCAAAGGACTGACAAAGAAGACAAGAGTAAAAAATGTCGACTGACTCATCTGTCATGGCTGCCAGACGCAAGTTACGCTCTTTGTAGATTTTTCTGGCCACCGCCAGTCGTCTGGCCACTTCATCCGCTTCGGTGAACAGGGTTACTTTAACCTTATCCACAATGGCTGGATACTCAGAGAGGAATTTGGCGTGAATAATTTCGCCATAGTCTTTGAGGCGCAGGCCTTTGACATATCCACTTTTTGAAATGCGAGTCCAGACAATGTCGCGCTGTCCCATGTGCCAGAGTCCTTCAGCCCCATTCAGCAGGTGATGAACTTGTCGCTCCAGGATCGGTTCAAAATCCGGCTGCATTTTTCTACCTGCAACTTCAATCCAGATCGCCAACGGCAGAAAAGACCCTTCCGGCACCTCGTCAACATCAGGACCCACAATTTCGATATCACCATCATTAATCTGATCGAGCTCTACTGAGGTGACAAATTCGAATGCATCACTAAGGCTACCGCCAAACTCAACCTGCACATCCGTCTTGCGGATACGTTCCCCTTCGAAGGCTGCGCCATATGGTACAGGGATCGGGACTTTGGTGATCTTGATTTTACAGCCCCTGACTTCCAGTGCCCGTTCAACCATGGTCTCATGCGGGACATTGGAAACCACATGTTCATAGGTACAGACGCCAGTAGGCAGAATCTCAGGGATGTCTGTATCCGCCAGGGTGGGAAATCCATAGTTGATAGCAGCGGCAGCCAAGGCATATTTATCAGGGGTGACCTCGCCCAGAGCCAGCACAAAAGCAAAGATCCGGTTTTTATTGTATCTCATATTGGCTTCGAAATCCCCCGGTTTGACGCCGCCAAAGGAGAGTGCCGCCCGGTTTGCAAAGCCCAGTGCGTAGACCAAAGCCGAAACGTCCTTGCCAAAGGGGACCAGGCGGGTTTCCCAACCCAGCTGTATGCCTTCCTCGGCCAGTTGCTCAGCAAACTGCTTGCCGTTAGTTGCTCCAGCCATGAAGACATAGAGATTTTTCTCTTGCAGTTCTGTCGCGATCTGCACCGCAATTTCATTTGTTGGAGCGGCACCGGTGATGGCTGCAAAACCGGGAGCGGTTCCGTCAACGAATTCCACCCCTCTTTCCCGCATGATAACATCGTTAGCGGCTCCCAGCCAGATGCCGTCGATAGGGTTCGGGCCGATACAAGTCTTGCAGGCCTCAATGATCTCACAGGCATAAAGCGAAGCGATTCCTGCATCCAGGGTATTCCCCAGATAAGGCAACCAGGCGTTCTCAGTGGGTCTTTCAGGGATCAGGATTTTAGACTGTTTTAAGATTTTCCGCATATCTCCCAGGGTTTCGACTTTTTCACCTGAGAAAGAGTGGATGATCGGCAGATAATAGGCGGTGTTCGGGAAGGCGACTGGCGTGTCCACTCCTTTGGACTGGATTGCCTGATCAAGTATGGCTTCGGCTTGAGCAACCCACTCAATTGCGCCATCTATGGCGCTGCTGCATATAATTTTAGACATTCAGTTCTCTCCGGTCTTTCATATCGAATAATACCCTCTCTGCTTTTTTATTGATGCCCAGATTCTGACGGGCCCTGTCCAGGATTTCTATGATCAGTGAGACCGCCTGGTAAGGATCTTCGCATTCGTGGAAGGAGGCACCAAAAAGATCATTGGATTCCTCATTCAGGAAGCGTGTGACGTTTTCTGATCCGGAAATACTGAAGGGTTGACCCAGGATCACATCGATCCCTGATGCGACGAAATAGGTGCCGATGGCTACCGCTTTTTCACTCATCCATTCGGGGGCCACGCCGACGGCCGGAACCTGGGCGATATCGTCCCCCAATCCACCCTCATTCACGATCTCTGTGGCGGCCTCCAGGATGCGGGCGTTGTCGACACAACTTCCCATATGAAGAACCGGCGGCATCCCGACGGCCTCGCAGACTTCTTTTAGACCATCGCCTGCATTCTCCAGGGCCGCTTCAGGCAACAACAACCCTTCCTTGGCTGAAGCGATGGCTGCACATCCGGTTTTGAGGACCAGCACATCCTGTTTGATCAACTCTTTTGTCAGGATATTCATGTAAGCGTCCGCTTTCGTTTTGCGGTTGTTGCATCCCACAATTCCAA
>PIVW01001425.1 GCA_003353825.1 Chloroflexota bacterium | reverse complement strand
TTCATGTATTCCATACCGAAGGCGCGGGCGGCGGCCATGCACCCGATGTGATTAAGTCAGTGGGTGAAGCCAATATTATTCCGGCGTCAACGAACCCAACGATGCCATACACAATTAATACCGTTGATGAGCATCTCGATATGTTGATGGTCTGCCACCACTTAGATCCAGCTATTGCCGAAGATGTTGCCTTTGCAGAGTCTCGTATTCGCCGGGAAACCATCGCCGCTGAAGATATCTTGCATGACTTAGGCGCAATATCAGTGATGAGTTCAGACTCTCAAGCAATGGGACGTGTTGCCGAAGTGGCGATGCGCACTTGGCAGTGTGCCCACAAGATGAAGTTACAACGTGGCCCGCTGGAAGGTGACACTGAGCACAGTGATAACACTCGCCTAAAACGCTATGTGGCTAAGTACACCATTAACCCAGCGATAGCCCATGGCATCAGCCATGAGGTGGGGTCCATTGAAGTGGGAAAACTAGCCGATATCATTTTGTGGGATCCCGCCTTCTTTGGTGTGAAACCCGCCTTGATATTAAAAGGTGGCTTAACGGTTTATGCGCCAATGGGAGATATCAATGGTGCGATTCCGACACCGCAACCTGTGCATTATCGCCCTATGTACGCTGCAACAGGTAAAGCACGC
>PIVW01000167.1 GCA_003353825.1 Chloroflexota bacterium | reverse complement strand
GTAGCACCAGGATGGATCTCGATTCCGGTAAGCCATCGCCCCAGGTGCGAAATCCATCGGCCTAGCCAGTAGAATCTATTGCTCCAGAAGCAATGGGCGATACGATAAAACCACAATGCATGTAAACCCGGATAGCAGAACATCACTTCCGGGACACTACGAGCGGCAGGATCACGATCGAAAACGGCCTGAATGTCTTGTCGAAGTTGTCGAAACATGGTTAGGCCTCCGATTAATCAAGCCCGTACCGCCACATCTGTAACGTACACACGCCTGCAAGGCTTGAGCTAGGATGTCGCGGTACGGGTTAGTTAACTACTTCTCAAGTCGGCAAAGAGCGCGGTACTGAGGTAGCGTTCGCCACTGGAGGGAATGATGACGACGATTATCTTGCCATCATTCTCCGGCCGCTGTGCTACCTGAACAGCAGCATGCAGGGCTGCACCCGATGAGATTCCAACCAAAAGACCCTCTTCTCGGGCCGCGCGGCGAGACATGGCGAAAGCCTGCTGGTTCTCGACCCGAATCACTTCGTCGATAAGGCTCGTGTCTAAGATATCGGGGATGAATCCAGCGCCAATACCTTGAATCGTATGAGGTCCGGGTTGGCCACCTGACAGGACGGGCGAATCCTCAGGTTCTACAGCAATGGCTTGGAAAGAGGCTTTACGCTCCTTGAGCGCCTCGGCTACGCCTGTGATCGTGCCGCCAGTTCCCACACCAGAGACCAGGATATCCACCTCACCGGCTGTGTCCCGCCAGATCTCTTCAGCTGTCGCACGGCGGTGGATCGCAGGATTGGCAGGGTTTTGAAACTGTTGGGGAATGAAATAGCGGGAGTCAGATGTTGCCAGCTCTTCGGCTCTGGCGATGGCTCCTTTCATGCCTTCGGCGCCAGGAGTCAGGATCAACTCAGCCCCATATGCCTGCAAGAGGACACGGCGTTCTGCACTCATGGTGTCTGGCATGACCAGCGTACAGCGATAGCCTTTGGCTGCGGCGACAAATGCCAGTCCGATACCGGTGTTGCCGCTGGTTGGCTCCAAAATAATGGTATCTTCATGGATGAGACCGGCCTGTTCCGCCGCCTCGATCATGCTCAAGCCGATACGGTCTTTGACGCTTGAGGCGGGATTGTAATACTCCAATTTGGCGAGAATGGCTGCGCTTGCACCTGCGCTTGCACCAAGGCGATTGATACGCACGAGTGGTGTGTTACCGACAAGTTCTGTGACGTCGGCAGCAATACGAGGGCGATCTGTGATATTGCTCATGATAAATGCTCCCACAGTTCTGATGGTCTGATGGCTGAAATAATGTGCACTAAACAAAGAAAAATCGCATCGATACATGCCGATGCGATTGAGTTTAAGTCCAGGGTACTAGCGGTTTGTTAAGCAGTACGCATACTTATGTTTAGGTAAGCGATCTATTCCTACTCGTTCAAAAGCTACTTGTTGTCGCGATGATTCGAGCTTGATCCAGCGCAGCCCAACCTGATGTCTCAATGCATCGGATTGTCTGCGGAAGCAGCGTGCCAGTGGCTTCGTGCCGCTGACGATACTGATGTGCTGCTTCCGCTACATACAGTTGCAGAGGAATATCAGTGTGTGAATTTCAGGGTTGAGATAGGGCTGCGTTCTGGAATGCATAAATATCGGTCGCTTAACTGACTAAACGTATCATACCTGAAGCATTCTATAAGTCAAATTCCACATGGAGATACAATCAATCCTAATTCCATTGCAGATCCGTGTTCGTGCAGAACCTTGAGAACCTTGGGAACCAGTAGACCGGTTCGATTGCGCCTCGCTATTCGCCTGGTCGGCGTGTCTCGGTTAACCGGTCTACTGAATCTCCAATTGTTTGCAACTTGTCGGAGAAGTTATCAGGACACAGATGATCGAGGATTAGCCCTGGGTTCACGGTGATAATTGGTGTGAACCCATCTTAATTCGTGTCCAAAGAACCTTGGGCCGATTTCTGCGGCAGATTCCTAGACTTCGAGTGTAGAGATATCGCCGACATCCTGGCCTAATGCCTGAGCCTTGAGCACACGCCGCATGATCTTGCCTGAGCGTGTTTTTGGCAATTTATCGACGAATTCTATCTTGGCCGGCACGGTAATGGGCCCGGTTTCATGGCGAACGTGATCCTTTAGCTGCGCGACCAAGCGGTCGGAGCCTTCGTAGCCACTGCGGAGAATGCAGTAAGCCCAGATCACATTGCCGCGTAATTCATCTGGAATGCCGATACAGGCGGATTCTGCCACTGCCTCGTGGCTGACCAAAGCGCTCTCAATCTCGGCGGTGCCCAAGCGGTAACCGCTGACTTTGATGACATCGTCGATGCGGCCGATGATCCAGAAATAGCCGTCCTCGTCCTTACGCGCCGAGTCTCCGGTGAGATAGTAACCTTGTTTCTGGAAACGCTCCCAGTATTGGCTGACAAAACGGTCTGGGTCACCGTAGACCGTGCGAGCCATACCTGGCCAGGGTTTTTTCACAACGAGATATCCATCTTCATTCGCCTTGACTGGTTCGGCTTCTTCATTCACGATTTCGGCCTCGATACCGGGGAAAGGGCGTGTGGCAGAGCCGGGCTTGAGAGGTACTGAGGGCATGGGTGTGATCATAAAGCCGCCGGTTTCAGTCTGCCACCAGGTATCCATGATCGGACATTTATCTTTGCCAATGACCCGATGGTACCAGCGCCAGGCCTCCGGGTTGATCGGTTCTCCAACACTGCCCAGCAATCGTAGGCTGCTGAGATCATGGCGGTTGGGCCAGGCATCGCCAAAACGCATCAGGCCACGGATCGCCGTCGGCGCTGTATAGAGAATAGTGATGCCATAGTTTTCGACTAACTTCCACCAACGGTTGGGGTAGGGATGGGTGGGTGCGCCTTCATACATAAAGCTTGTAGCACCCAAGATCAAGGGTGCATAGACGATATAACTATGTCCGGTAATCCAACCAGGGTCTGCTGCACACCACCAGCGATCCGCTTCCTTGAAATCGAAAACCCATTTCAGTGTCGTGCTGGTAAAAACCTGGTAGCCTCCGTGCGTATGTAAGAGCCCTTTGGGTGTTCCTGTTGTACCGGAGGTGTAAAGGATGAACAGGGGGTCTTCGGCATCCATAACTTCAGTACTGCAAGTGGGCGCGGCAATGGGTAATGCCAGCAGATCATGCAGCCAGTAGTCACGCCCCGGTTCCATATAGATATCTTGTTCTGTGCGTTTGAGCACGATCACATGTTCCACAACCGGAGAACGGCGGATGGCCTCATCGGCGGTCTTTTTGAGTTCCACGATCTTTCCGCGCAACCAGGCGCCGTCTTGTGTGATCAGGACGCGACTTTGGGCATCATCGATTCTGTCTGCCAAAGCTTGCTCGCTAAACCCGCCATAAACTACCGAATGTACTGCGCCCACTTTGGCACAAGCCAGCATGGCAATGGCGAGTTCAGGAACCCGGCCCATATAGATGGTTACCCGGTCACCTTTCTGAACACCCATGCTTCGCAGCACGTTGGCGAATCTGCAGGTTTCCTGCCACAACCTGTAGTAGCTGTAGGATCGCCGGTCACCTGGTTCCCCTTCCCATATCAGCGCTAGCTTGTTGCGTCGCCAGGTTTTCACGTGTCTATCGAGCGCATTGTGCACGATATTGGTTTTGGCGCCTGTGAACCATTTAAAAAATGGTGGGTTGGAGTCGTCGAGTACCTGATCCCAGGGTTCGTACCACTCCAATTCTTCAGCCTCCGTGGCCCAAAATCCTTCAGGGTCGGCTACCGAGCGCGCGTAAAGGGCATCATAATCTTTGATGACTGCCTCACTGATCACCTCTGCAGATGGATGGTAGACTTCATGTTCAGTAGACAGGATTTCTTCTTGTCGATCCATTCAGATGTCTCCTTTCATGTGTGTGGGTTATGGGAGGGGGCAAAGTACACTTTGGAGCCAAAGTAGCTCTACGAAAAAGTGCGCTAAAATATGAGTCCACTGAAAAAAGCCTATTAACCGCAAAGGGCGCAGAGATCGCAAAGAAAATATAGGGTTTCACGGGAAAAGCACGTCTAAACCCCACCATATTTGCTGATATCTCGGCCTTCACTGCTGTCTAGGAGTCTGTCGGAGAAGTCGCTCTCAAGGCTTTTAGGACACGGATCAAGGCGGATTAACACGGATTTTCACTGTGAAATCCAAAGATTTTCCTTGAATATCTGCGTCCTGATGATTTTCCGACAAGCTGCGAGACCTTTTTTCAGAGGAGTCAAATATTGGATTAGAAATGCAACTCTGTGCTTAGGACTGAGAAATCAATAACGTGCGGAACTCTACTGTCATTTCAGGAAGCAAATCGGCAAGTTGTTCTGTCCTAAGTCCTTACGTTGCGTCCGCTGATTCTACCACACCGCGCTGGGGACGATGTGCTACCGACTCCTGCAGCTCATCGGGCAGCGTGAAATGCTGTAAGCCAACGCCCGCTTCGGCCAGGAACTGTTGGGCCAGTTCGTCCGGATATTGGCCCGCGTAAACTACGCGGCGGATACCGGCATTGATGATCATTTTGGCACAAACCATGCATGGCTGATGCGTGACATAGATCGTGCTGTTATGCACAGACACATCGAGATAGGCAGCCTGAATGATGGCATTTTGTTCAGCATGCAGCGTACGCACACAATGGCCATCGATGAGAAGATGTCCGGCGTCATCGCAATGCGGCAGGCCTGAAGGAGAGCCGTTGTACCCGGTGGTGAGGATGCGCCGGTCACGCACGACGACCGCGCCCACATAGGCTCGATCACAAGTACTGCGCTTGGCCACTTGCAGGGCGATGCTCATGAAATATTCATCCCAACTGGGTCGTTTTTTCATGGGTCGCTTGTTTATCCTCAGGCTGTACCAAATTGGCGGTCGCCCGCATCACCCAGGCCGGGGACAATAAAACCGGCTGGGGGATCTCCCGGCTGCTCGGGCTCGGGCGTCAGGCGTTCATCCAGGGCGGCAAGGTAGATATCGACGTCGGAATGAGCTTCAGCTAACACCTTGACACCCTCGGGCGCGCCAAGGATCCCCATGAATTTAATCCGTTTCGCTCCCCAACGCTTCAGGATATCTACTGTCGCCACTGCCGAGCCCCCGGTTGCCAGCATGGGGTCCAGGATCAGGACCACCTGGACTGTGGGAGCAATGGGCAATTTGTTGTAGTATTCGACCGGTTGTAAGGTGCGCTCATCGCGGTAGAGGCCGATGTGCCACACCTCAGCTTGTGGCATTAGTTCCCAAATGCCATTGACCATACCCAAGCCAGCCCGCAGAATCGGTACCAGGCCTATACGATCCTGAAGCTCGTAGCCTTTCGCATCAGCCAGGGGTGTCGGCACCGTTATCGGTTCGATGATAAGATCACTGGTAGTCTCGAACGCAAGCAAAATCGTGATCTCTCGCACGAGTTCGCGGAACTGGAGGGATGTAGTGTCCTTGTTTCGTAGAATACTTACTTTGTGCCGGATAAGCGGATGGGTTGCAACGTGAATTTGCGACATAATGAATTCCAATTGAGAAAGAAAAACAGGTGACGAACGCTCACAAAGCCAATTGCCAGTGATTGTAACGTCACCCGTTGGAATTCGCCAAGGGCGGTAGTTTGTCAGAAACCTCTATTTCTTAGGCAGTGCCGCTCCTGACCTTATTCAAAATCTGCGGGATTCCAGCGCGTTCGAGGTGAGGCTATTCCCCGTTTGCGCAGACGTTCGACGTCGCCCTGACAGGTAACACAGAGCGTTGCATCAGGTTTAACTTCCAGACGCTCGGCTGGGATGTCGTTTCCGCAGCGATCGCAGATCCCGTAAGTGCCACGTTCAATTGCCTTCAGCGCATCCTCTACTGACGCCAGCCGTGCTTCGATGGTGGCTAACAGGGCGACACTTTTTTCGCGTTCGACGACATCCGGATCGCCTTCTTCGACATCTATATCCACTTCGCCGCGTAGCGTTTCTCTTAGTATCTCAATGTCTTTGAGCAAAGATAAGCGCTGCTCTAGTAATTGCACTTTTTCAGGGGCAACCAGTTTAGTGTCCATTTTCTTTAATATAGCCTCCTAATACGGACCTTACGGGCCTTGTCGCCGACTACCGTTTTGTAGTTAATATTTGGGTAGTTGATCGGCTAATAATGTGTTCTTTCGAGGTGTTCTTTCACCCTTTGTTGTATGCACTTGATATGTCGCGAGGGCGATTCGCAAAGATTCCTCACGACCAGAATCTCCGTTTCCACCTCAACATACTAAAAGTATCATTAAAATTGGTGCAACCTTTTACCATACTTAATGCGTCGCGTCAAAATCT
The DNA here is from genome assembly GCA_003353825.1 of Chloroflexota bacterium. Next base: position 4,749 of record PIVW01000167.1, on the reverse strand, counting down.
TGCATCCTACAATATGACTGTCTGGTTATTGCATTCATTACGACGGCTCACCTACATGTCGTACTGAGCAAAAAACTCACAGATTCATGCGGATAAAAGCTGAAAAATCTGACTTGGGCTGGCACAGATGTTCGGCTATAATGGCGGGATTGAATTCGTCCCTTTACGCCCGGGAGTGATATGGAAGACCGAGCTATAACGCCTCAACCTCAACCTGGTGATAACCTTGACGCTGCGCTGCGCATAAAACGCCTGCATGAACTCTATGGTCAGGACACGGTGCGTAACAATCTTGAGATCCTGATTGAGGCTGCACAGCATCGCAGTGAGAGTCTGGATCACATCCTCCTATATGGCCCGCCCGGACTTGGGAAGACCACCATAGCTCACATCGTCGCCAACGAGATGGAGGTGAACCTTAAGGTTACAGCCGGCCCTGCTATCGAGCGTGCAGGTGATCTGGCAGCAATCCTCACCAATTTGCGCAAGGGCGACATCCTCTTTATTGATGAGATCCATCGCCTTGGACGCGCTGTCGAGGAGATTCTTTACCCGGCGATGGAGGACTATGCGCTCGATTTTATCGTAGGGAAGGGGCCAAGTGCTCGCAATATCCGTTTGAAGTTGCCCCGTTTCACCGTTGTGGGTGCTACGACTCGGCTGGCTTTACTCACCGCACCCCTTCGTGCTCGATTTGGCGCGGTTATGCGGTTTGATTTTTATGACCTGGATGCCATCGAACACATCATCCGCCGAGCGGCAGGGCTTACGGCGGTGCCCTATACCCCTGAGGGTGTTAGTGAGATCGCCAAACGGGCCCGGGGCACACCACGTGTATCTTTACGCCTTTTCCGCCGCGTCAGAGATTATGCTCAAGTGCGCGCCGAGGGTGAGATCACCGCACAAGTTGCGCGAGATGCCTTGCAGCTTTTGGAGATAGATGCACTTGGTTTGGACAGCCTCGACCGTCTGGTGCTGCAGTCGATCATCCTCAAATTTGGCGGCGGTCCCGTCGGTTTGGAGACCATCGCCGCCTCTGTTAGCGAAGAGTCTGATACGATCATGGATGTGGTCGAACCCTATTTGCTGCAACTCGGTTTTTTGGAGCGTACGCCGCGGGGACGTGTGGCGACCCCGCGCGCTTACGAACACCTAAATATCCCCTACGAAACCGTTGCCATCAAATCGGATCAGCCCACCTTGTTCGACGGGACGTAACAGGTGGTGTCCGCTATGAAAATACCCCGCATTGGTTTTACATCAAAAGAAGCCAGTCACAAGATTTTTTTAGCGTGGCAGCGAGATTATTGGTTCTGTATCGAGTTAGCAGGTGGGGAACCCTTTAGTCTTTCTCCCGAAGCGACCGCCGATATCGAGGCCAGCGTTGATCGAATCGATGGACTGTTGCTTACCGGTGGGGGTGATCTGCATCCTCGATTGTATGGCCAGCCCATAAATGGCGCCGCCACCGAATCCATCCGCACTGATCGCGACGAGATGGAACTTGCTCTTACGGCTGCCGCAATGAAACGAGAGATGCCCATCCTGGGTGTATGCCGCGGTATTCAGGTGCTAAATGTGGCGCTAGGGGGCACGCTGAGGCAGGATTGGGAGGGGCACACCGGCAAGGAAAATAGTTTCGATGCACCCAAACCTCATGACGTGAGCGTCCGAGAGCGTAGCTTGCTAGACCAAGTATTGGCCTGTGGCTCCACCGTCACGGTTAATTCATACCACCATCAGGCTATCTGTGATCACGATCTTGCTTCACAACTTATTGCGACAGGTATCTCAGCTGATGGCGTCATCGAGGCCGTAGAGCATATTGTGCAGCCTTGGTTATTGGGCGTTCAATGGCATCCAGAACGTCTTTACGAGCTGGGTCCAGAACACAGACGCTTGTTCGTCGAATTCGTCAAAGCAGCGCGAGGCTATCAACTAGAAGATGACTTCTCCGACCCTCCCTGATTCCGTCCCTTCATCACTTCGAACCTCAGATTTCGATTATCATCTTCCCCAAGGGTTTGTCGCACAGACGCCGATCGAGCCGCGAGACCATGCCCGCCTACTGGTGCTCGAGCGGGCGACGGGTGATATACTCCACCAACATGTCTATGATCTGCCTGCCTATTTGCATGCGGGCGATTTGCTGGTGCCCAATGATACGCGAGTGATCCCCGCTCGGCTGTTGGGGAAAAAGGAGAGCGGGGGGCAGGTCGAAGTATTTTTGCTCAAGCCGATGGCGGAGGGCGCTTGGCAGGCGATGGTTCGCGGTAAGAATCTGACGGTGGGGAAACGTATAGAGATCGGAGGAAACACAGAGGGCGGGGTTGTAGCGACTATCGAACAAGTTCTGCAAGGTCCGTTACGACTCGTTTCCTTTGACCCGCCCATCGAACCCTTACTCGAAGATATTGGCCAAGTGCCGCTGCCACCCTACATCCACACCAGTTTAGATAATCCCGAGCGCTATCAAACAGTATACAACCGTAGGGAGGGATCGGTTGCCGCGCCCACTGCCGGCCTGCATTTCACGCCCGACCTGCTGCTGCAGTTGCGTGATCAGGGAGTGCAAATGGCCTATGTCACGCTGCACGTCAGCCTTGATACCTTCCGCCCGGTCCAGGAAGAGGATCCTCATCTACACGAGATTCACAGTGAGTGGCTGCAATTCAGTGCCGAGACGGCCAGGCTGGTCAATGAAACACGGCTACGGGGGAACCGTATCGTGGCGGTGGGGACGACCAGTGTACGCTCGTTGGAAACAGCTGCCAAGATCGCTCTAGGCCTCTCGCCCTGTGATCCCGCACCGGCAGATCTGGCCTGTGGCTGGCAAACGACGGCCGCCTGGAGCGGGGAGACGGATCTCTATATTTTACCTGGCCACCCTTTCCGGGCGGTGGATGTTATGCTTACCAATTTCCATCTCCCCCGCTCTACCTTGCTTATGTTGGTCTCGGCCTTTGCCGGCAAAGCATCTATCGATAGGGCCTATGCCGAGGCTATTGCCGAGGAGTATCGGTTTTTCTCTTTCGGCGATGCCATGCTTATACTGTAGTATCGTATCGGCAGCGAGTGTGATCGAATTCGTGGCATCTCATCACAATATCGAAACATTGGTATGCTAACATCAGTTGGTCGACTAAGATCATTACTACAGGCCATCAGCCTACTACTGGAGCATTATGAATGAGCCGAACGCCTCCCCACTCGTGATATCCATTGTCGCTCCTGTCTACAACGAGGAAGCTATCCTGCACGAACTCTATCGGCGTATGGCCGAGACCCTGGATGCTATCGGTGAGACCTGGGAACTGGTGCTGGTCAATGATGGTAGCTACGATCGCTCTTTTGAGATCATGTGCGAATTGCACGAGCAAGATGCGCGCGTACATGTCGTCAATTTCTCGCGTAATTTCGGGCATCAGATCGCGATCACTGCCGGCGCCGATTACGCGCAGGGAGAGGCTGTCGTGGTCATCGACGCCGATTTACAGGACCCACCCAGCCTCATTGGCGATATGGTGCAAAAATGGCGGGAGGGTTACGAGGTTATCTATGCCGTGCGCGCGCAACGGAAAGGTGAGACCAGGTTCAAACTGTGGACAGCCAGCTTGTTCTATCACCTGATCAATCGCATCACGGGCGTGGATATCCCTCGCGATGCCGGTGATTTCAGGCTGATGGATCGCAAGGTGGTGGACGCCATGCGCCGCATGCGCGAACACCATCGCTTTATGCGAGGGCTTTCAGTCTGGGTGGGGTTCAAGCAAATCGGCGTCGAATATATCCGTGAAGAACGATACGCCGGCGAAACCAAGTATCCATTTAGCAAGATGCTGCGATTTGCCCTTGACGGTATCACCTCCTTTTCTTACCTTCCTCTACAGTTAGCCACCTACCTCGGCTTTTTCATCGCCGGGTTGAGCGTCCTGGGTATCCTGTTCACCGTGATTTTGCGGCTCTCGGGCAGCCAGGCTTTTTATGGGCAGGCTTCTACTCTGGTAATCGTATTGTTCCTTGGAGGTATTCAACTCATTTCCTTGGGGATCATCGGCGAATATCTGGGCCGGATCTACGAGGAAGTGAAACAGCGTCCCTTGTACATCGTCAGTGACGCCATTGGCTTTAGAGTGGAGGATGGGAGCTGAGCCGGTCTGGTCTAAGCCAACACAGGCGCGGTCTGGGCCTGTTTGATGGCATCCCGAATCTGATCCAGATGGCCGTCCTCATGGAATAGCCCCGCCAGGACACGGGTGACGCAGTTCTGGGGGCCTTTGTAGGGAGCAAAGGTTGTTTCGAAATGAGGTTGATCGGGCCAGGCATTCAGGTAGGCCAGTCGTATACGACGGCTCTCTTCCAAGCGCTGCCGGGCGTCCTCTAGGGTGCGAATGGATTCCCAGGGCACTTCATAGCGGTTGCGGCCACAGGGCTCGACACCTCGGGCCAATGTGGCACTTTGAGCGCAACACTCCTCGCTAGATGCGGTGACATGGGCGATGATATGCCCTGCGCTCCAGCCGACAAAAACCTCTTCCTCGTTTTCTGCATAAGGGTCTTCAGCCTCAGGATCATTTGGGATAAACAATAGATCACCCTGTTCGAGGTTTTCGATTAGCTGAAGCAGGGTGTCGATCATCGCTTCGGAAGCGCGGATCAAATCATCACGGTTGATATTCTGTGCTTTGGCGAAGTCAGCCAGGCGGACCTCACGGCGGTTTACGGGGCCGAAATCTATCATACGAAGCG
>PIVW01000695.1 GCA_003353825.1 Chloroflexota bacterium | reverse complement strand
TGTGCGAAAAACACTGTCATTTTCTAAATCTGATAGCTTCCATGAGGCGGTACTCCTATTATACCTCCACTATTACAACACAGAATGGTGTCCTATCAGTTAATATATAACCACTACCCCCAAAAGTATGTCTCGGGATATTTGTTGCTTCCGCTCATCGCCTGCATACTGCGAGACACAACCTGGTCAGGAGGGTGAATCTAAATCCAGGCATCCGCCGGCGCCGTGAGGTCGCCCCCGACATCACCGGTATTGACGGTTCCGGCGGGCTCAATCAGAAGGATATTGCATTGTTCTGGGGCAAATGGTTTATGCTCAACCCCCCTTGGCACGACGAAAAGTTCGCCTTTTTGCAGGTGCAGACGCCCGTTGCGGAACTCGATAAACATCTCGCCGTCGAGTACCATGAAGACCTCATCCGTTTGAGGATGATCGTGCCAGACGAATTCTCCTTTGATTTTGACCAGCTTGAAGTGATAGTCGTTCAACTGTGCGACGATCTTGGGAGCCCAATGCTCACTGAACAGATCGAGTTTTTCGGACAAACTTATGGCATTGTATTCCACGGTGTTATTCAGCTTGTATTAGAAGGGTAGCAATGCGATCGACGGCGAGATCGACCTCTGCCTTCGTGACGATCAGGGGAGGGATCAGGCGTAAGACATCACAGCCGGCGTTGAGCAAAAGGATGCCGTGCTCATAGCCTGCCTGTACAAGAGGCAGGACCGGGATATCCAATTGCACGCCCAGCATGAGACCACGCCCGCGCACTCCCTGGATGTGTGGGCTATTGATCTCCTGCAAACGTTCCTTCAAATAAGCGCCCGTTTCCTGTACGTGCGTCAGGAAATCGCTGTCACTCACCCTGCGCACAACCACATCTGCGATCGAGGTGACCAGTGGGCCACCGGCAAACGTGGCGCCATGGTCGCCAGGATGAATGATATCTGCCACTCTCTCGGTCACCAACACAGCGCCGATTGGCAGGCCGGCGGCCAGTGGTTTTGCCGCGCACAGGACATCGGGCAAAATGCCATAAGGCTCGTAGGCCCAGAAGGTGCCGGTGCGCCCCACCCCGCACTGTATTTCATCCAAAATCATAAGAGCGTTGTGGTTACGCGTAAGTTCGCGCACGGCCACCATGAATTCATTGCTTGCGGGATAAATACCACCTTCACCCTGAACTGGCTCCAAGATCACGGCACAGACGCTATCATCGATAGCCTCAGCAGCGCTTTCGAGATTATTGAATTCTGCCAATCGTACGCCGGGCATAAGTGGTTTGAAGGGCTCCTGGTATTTAGGGCGTGGAGTAAGCGCCAGCGCGCCCATTGTGCGGCCGTGAAAGGCGCCGCTGAAGGCGACGATATTCGTCTTGCCCTCACCATAATGGATTCTCGCCCATTTGCGCGCGAATTTGATGGCAGCCTCGTTGCTTTCGGAACCACTGTTTTGGAAATGCACCCTATCGGCAAAGGGTGTGGCGTCTACCAGACGAGCCGCCAGACGAGTCATCGGTTCTGAATGGTAGAGATTCGAATAGTGAAAGGGCTTGGTTGCCTGATCCCTTAGGGTGTCGGCGATCTCGGGATCTCCATAGCCTAACGCATTTACGGCGATACCCGATACCATGTCGAGGTATTGCTTGCCATTGCTGTCTTTCAGCCACACACCCTCTCCATCCTCCAGGACGAAGGGTGGTCGGGCATACGCCTGGACGACATTCTGCTGTTCGAGTTCAATCGTGCGATTCATTATGCCTCCCTACTGGCTGTTGACGATCAGGGTACCCTCACCGCTGGCATATTTCTCCAGATTCGTGATCAGGGCAGTTGGCACTTCGTGGTTGATAGCTGTGACGGCGGCTCGAGTTTTTGGGATCATGCCGCCGGTGATAAAGTGTCCAAAGATCAGGTCTTCGATTTCATCCGCAGCTAAGGCCCGCATGGGCCTGCCGGCGATGACGACCCCGGGTACATCTGTGAGAAAGACAAGGGCGGTCGCTTTAAGGGCGATGGCCAGGGACTCGGCCACATGATCGGCATTGACGTTATAACTGAAACCATCATGGCCCAGACTAACTGGAGAGATCACTGGCACTAGATTGGCGTCGATCATCGGCAGCAGTTTTTCGACGTGCACCGCCGTGATCTTGCCCACCCGGCCGAGATCGATATCCCCGGACAGATGTTTTTCCACCCGAATCAGACCCATATCGATGCCGTTTAGGCCGATGGCGTCGATCCCACCATTGACCAGCCAACGCACCACACGCAAGTTGGCTATACCATTGAGCGCCATCTTAACCAGTCGGATCGATTGGTCACTGGTGACGCGCAACCCCTCCACGATATCAAATGGAATACCCAGTTCGTCATGCAGGCGCACGATCTCCTGTCCACCCCCATGAACGAAAACAGGGCGGACGCCGCTTTTGCGGATATGCTGGATTGTCTCGACCATGGTGGCGAGAAAAATCCGGTCATCGATCTGGCTACCACCGATCTTAATGACGTGGATGCTGTGTTGAGCAAGGATTTCGGTCATGGGTCGTTGTTTTTAGACAAGGGCTCTTTGGGACTTCGCGTGACGATCACGAATTTCCGTTGATGATTCCCCCACACCTAGTGGCTGGTTGTGTCAAGCGCCTAGATATAGTGTGGGAAAAATCCGTACCACGCGAAAT
>PIVW01000694.1 GCA_003353825.1 Chloroflexota bacterium | reverse complement strand
AAGCAGTCTCCTTGTGTGTGTTTGGTTTTGTAATAAATGTCCAAATCTTACACGAGGTGCTGCTTTTCTTCCTCATTCAATTGTTAACGTGCTTTCTTCTTCTACTGAACCATGCCGGTTTCTCTCTATGATTGAACTCCTCTTTTCCCGCTTTCCGCCTTGGTCGTTGCCTTTTCTTCTTGCGTTTCCTACGTGCAAATGGCGTCGCCTGACGCTTCCCCGCACGCTTTAGCTCTGCTATTTCCTCTTGCAATGCTTCATTCTTCTTTCCCAACTCCCCTATCAGCACCTGTGCTTCCCCGAATTGACGCCTTACTCCTCGATACGATCCAAAGAATGATCTCCGAAACCAATCTGCTAGAGTGAGAAGATAACAGATGAAGGACATCAAGGCGTTATACGAAACCATACAGCCCCGTTATCCGGAGTTGGCAGGACAGGTTGCTATTGTCACCGGCTCTGGACGAGGCATTGGCTTGGGCATTGCCCTAAGGCTGGCCAAAGAGGGGATGAGCGTTGTCATTAACGATCTCACCCCAGAGGTCGTCACTGCTACCGCCGCAGAATTTGAGGGACTGGACGCCGAGATACTGGCAATAGCAGCGGACATGAGCCGGAGCGCAGATATCGAGCGTTTATTTGAGCAGACGTTGAATACCTATGGCCGGGTCGACGTGTTGGTCAATAATGCTGCCGATCTCAGAAGAGTGAATGTCTTTGACGTGGACCAAACCCTTCTGGACAATCAGATAGCCAACAACATTCGTGGCCCTTATCTCTGCACCCAGCGCGCAGCCGAGATCATGCGAGAGGGAGGGGGTGGGAACATTATTAGCATAAGCTCTGTGGGTGGATTGCGCGCGCACTGGAGAGGGCTGCCCTACGATGTGACCAAAGGCGCGCTCGACGCCATGACTCGGGCGATGGCGTTGGAGCTTGCCGCATACGGTGTTCGCGTGAATGCCGTAGCGCCGGGAGCCACCTTTTCTGAGCGCTGGTCTACGTCCGCAGATGAAAAGACGCTACATGATCTCACCCGTCGTATCCCGCTGAACCGCTTTGGCACAGCGCTGGAGATCGGCGCTGCCGTGTCCTTTTTGGCGTCCGCGGATGCGACCTACATCACCGGGCAGGTTCTCTATGTCGACGGTGGCCTGACCGTTCAACTCGCTCCAAAGCATGAACCTATCTAGGAGGTCGAAGGACAAAAAACGACTGTAACCATCACGGATGTTCAGACAATCTTGACACAACCTGACAATTCACGACTGGTCATCGTCAAGGTGACCACCTCCGAGCCCGGGCTGTACGGATTGGGTTGCGCTACCTTTACTCAGCGCTTTCATGCTGTGCATGCAGCCATCGAGAAGCATATCAAGCCCTTTGTGTTGGGACGCGATGTCTCTCGTATCGAAGCCATCTGGCAGATGGCCATGGTACACGGCTATTGGCGGAATGGCCCGGTGCTGAATAACGCCATCTCCGGCATCGATATGGCGCTCTGGGATATCAAGGGCAAACAGGCAGGTATGCCCCTCTATCAGCTACTGGGCGGCAAATGTCGCGAGGCGGCGGCTGTCTACGTGCATACCGATGGTCGAGATCCTCAGGAGGTCGAGGACAGGGTGCGGCGAGCGCTGGCCGAGGGTTATCGCTTTATCCGCGTGCAGATGGGCGGGTATGGGGGGCAGGGTGCGGCAATGGTCAAGCCGAAGGGTGCGGCGGATGGGGCGTATTTTGATCCACGAGATTACGCGCGCAGTATGTTGAAAATGATCGAGTATATGCGGATAACTTTTGGCGAAGAGGTGGAACTCTTGCATGATGTTCACGAGCGCTTACATCCTATCCACGCTATCCAATTTGCCAAAGATGTCGAGCCCTTCAAACTGTTTTTCCTGGAGGACATACTGGCCCCCGAGGACATCAAGTGGTTCGAGCAGCTACGGCGGCAGTGCAGTACCCCAATTGCAATGGGCGAGTTATTCAACCATCCCCGGGAGTGGCAACCCCTGATCTCGGGTCGGCTGATCGATTTCATCCGTATGCACGTCAGTCAGATGGGGGGGATCACGCCGGCGCGTAACGTGGCTGCATTTGTCAACATGTACGGTATCCGCACGGCCTGGCACGGCCCAGGCGATACATCGCCGGTTGGACACGCCGCAAACCTGCATCTCGACCTGTGGGCGCCCAATTTCGGCATCCAGGAATGGTGTCGCTTCCCGGAACTGGTGTACGAGATGTTCCCCGGCTTGCCGGAAGTACGTGATGGCTACATGTACCCTAACGACAAACCTGGCCTGGGTATCGACATCGATGAGAGATTGGCGGCGCAATATCCATGTGAGGATGAAGTGGAATGGTGGACGCAGGCGCGGCTGCCTGATGGTAGTCCGGCGCGGCCGTGAGCGCATAGCACACTCCTGTCACCAGTCGATCAAGTAGAGAGAGCCGACCGGTGGACTGAAAATAGCAGGTCTCCTATCCCGACCTGGAGGTGCTGAACCACTTAACCACCGGTAGCTACAGGATACCCGCCAGCTAACGCGTACGATCTAAACGATCAGGCTCTTTGGGATTTCGCGTGGCGCACCCATATGTAGTGGTAGTATAATCAGGGAAAAGTTTTGGAGGTAATGCAATGTTGAACTTATCGGGTCTCAAATCACGTAACATGATTTCG
>PIVW01000166.1 GCA_003353825.1 Chloroflexota bacterium | reverse complement strand
CAGAATTACATTCGGGACAGCGGATTGTAGTTAAAGACATTTCCTTTCCTCCTGAATATGCTTGATGTAATCTTGAGGAATATTATGTCTATTTGTTTGTCTCACCAAATCCCATTCAATGACCCCAGTGCCACTACGCTCGATGCTACGAAATTATTTTTTCACAAATATTTGTACAATTATTTGTACATCTCAGTTCTATCATTTATACTGAAAACTCTAGATGGAACAACTAAGGAGGAGACTATGCGAATTGTTAATTTCAGTGAAGCCAGGAATAATTTGAAATCTGTTCTGGACCGAGTCTCAGATGATGCAGATTACACCATCATCACGCGAAGAGATGCTGAAGATGCGGTGGTGATGTCTTGGGAAACATTCAACAGTTATCTGGAAACCTTTCATCTTCTCCGTTCTCCAGCAAACACGGCTCATCTCGAGAAATCCATCGCTGAATATCAAGCTGGAAAAACTCAGGCAAGGGCGTTGGTAGATGCGTAGGAAATTAGCATGGACGAATGAAGCCTGGGAGGGATATGTTTATTGGCAGACTCAAGATCGAAAAACGCTTAAAAGAATCAATAGGTTGATTGAAGACGCAAAACGACAGCCCTTTGAAGGCTTAGGAAAACCTGAGTCCTTGCGAGAGAGCTTATCGGGATTTTGGTCACGAAGAATAGATAATACGAATCGGTTAGTGTATGCGGTTGATGATGAGCTATTGATCATTATTTCATGTCGATATCATTACTAAAGACACAGAAGCGTGGCGAAAAACCACAAAATGCTTATTCCGGCAAGTGTAGCTCTATGCGTCGTTCCGACTCCAGGGCGGTTACCACGCCAGTACCCATGGGCCGAGGCAGAATGTTGAGTGGGGCTGATCGCTTCCAGGTCGGGTAAGCTGAGTAGGCGGCTTGCCGACACGCTATCGACCGATGAAGATGTGCTCAGGACCCTCTTGCAGACCGTGATATCGCCATTCTACGCTCGTGAAGCCACGGCCTACCAGGTACAGATAGATCGAAGCGGCTGGCGACGGAAATATTGTCCGATGTGTGGAAATTGGCCAGGTATCGCTCGACTAGACCTTGAGACGGGCCGGCGTTTCTTGTACTGTTCGCGGTGCAGGGGTGAGTGGAATTTTGATCGTTTGGGTTGTCCCTTTTGCGAGCAAGAAGCTCGCCCTGAACTTAGGTACTTTGTCCTAAATGGCAGCGATACCCACCGCGTTGCCTGCTGCCAAGGCTGTCGAGGATATATAAAAATTGTCGACGAACAGCAACTAGGACGTCCTGCCAATTTGTTTATCGAAGATATGCTGACGGTTCATTCGCTGTTTTGCTCCGAGCTATCCTCAGTCCTTGCGGGTCTCTTCCCCGAATTATTGAGAAGATACCATTTCCCTCTATTACGGAAGGCATTCCACAAGGCAGCCTTATACTTCTAGCACAATAATAGCCTGTTTGCACCACTCTGTATATGATCTAGATTAGTTAAGGTGAAGGAATTCACCACAATCTACCTCGGTTTGTACCTGACTGATAAATAATAGCACTAACGACTCCCGCGGTTGCACATGCCTGCCGCGGGAGTTTTGTCGAGACCTTGTTGTGGATGGGCTCGTTAGTACCTAGACAATCAGGTACTTGTAGAATAGGCGAGAAATTTGGACAGGATTAACAAGATTAGACATTTGAAAATCCCGGAAATCTTGTTAATCCCGTCTATTCTTTGATTGGTTCTGTTCGCAATCGCAAACTTGGACTTGTAAAGATGCAAACTCGGCAGAATGAACCATGTCTCATCATGCTACAGAATGCGTCAATGACTCCATACGCCGATCGCGCAATCGCTCGCGGATGACCTGCGCTACCTTTTGCATCATGACGAAGCCAAACTGATAATCGTCCTCAAAAGCCTTCTGCAGTGCTTCACAATTAAAGATGACGATCCGGCATGCGGTAAGTGTCTTGGCGCCGGCCATGGTTTGGTAGGGTGGTACTAAACCCGACCATCCGAAGACTTCACCCGGCCCAACGGCGCTGAGCACAATTGCTTCTGTCTCCAGTGCGCCCACTAACTGATCGGATACCGCGTGTTCCGAGTCCTGCAATGGCAGTTCCATGACAACGCTTATTGCCCCTTCTAATACCAGGTACAGTTCTCGCACTTCACCACCTTCATGAAACAGGTACTGATCTTTTTCTACAGATATCTCTTTGGCAGTATTCGCCAGTGTGACCAGATTGTCGTGGGTCAGCCCGGCAAAGAATGGGTAGCGACGCAGAATCTCTGGTGAAATCATGCTGTCTCTCCTTGTAAAACGGGACGCATGCAATAAGTTGTTTTCAGGCCGACGCGATGTGTCGATCTGGCAACTGGCGCACGCATTTGTTTGTGGTACTATAAAGATACCGTATTTCATAGTTCGATATCTACAGGACTGGTAGTCATGGTTCGACCAGAGCATCTGTATTGGCCCTGGCGAAGGACTGCCGGTGCTCTTGCGATGAGAGTCTCCATAGGTGCATTTTTTGAAGGACTATCGGCCCTCAACTGCTTAACTCATCATCCAATTCGTTAAGTATTGCTGCCGTGACGGTGGGGATCGCCTGCTGGACCGCAACTGTCGGTTGATCGCCAAACTCCTCGATATTCTCGACACCGATCCCGTAAATCACGACTTCTTGCGGTAAGTGCATGCCCATACGCCGCCCTGTCGCCAGAGCGGTTACCAGGCTGGTATCATGGGCCGAGACAGAATGTTGGGTAGGGCTGATCGATTCCAGGTCGGGCAAACTGAGCCGGTGGACTTCCCCAGGTAGCGTGTCTGCATGCTTGAGAGCGTCGATAATGATGGCTTTGTCGTAGCCCACCATCATTTCCATCAATCGCAACCCCCCCACACTGGCTTCGGTGATGTCGATAGTCTCATTGTGGGTGCAACGCACTCTGGTATCATTGAGATGGTGCATCTCGACACGCCGCCTGTTTTCTTCGAAAGGCGGAGTGCCTTGCAGGCGAATCGCCTTTTGCAATGCATACGCCACCTTCACACCAACGCCATCGTCGGTGAGTATGGGGTTTCCGAGTCCGATTATTAGGGTCTTCATAGATAGGCGTTACAGGGTGCGTGCTGCGTGCTCCGATGGCAAATCAATACGGAACACGCAACACGCAACACGCTCAAGTATACTGACTCAATTTCTCGACCACCTCGCCATCACTATTACGAATCGTCACTTCCAGAGGCATCTGCCCCGGCAGTGAATGGGTGGCACAAGACATGCAGGGGTCGTAGTTGCGAAAGGCCATTTCCACACGGTTGAGCAGGCCGTCAGTTACAACGGTACCTTTGGTGATCAGCGTCTCCGCCGCCTTCTTGACCGACATCGCCATCGGGGCATAGTTGTTGGTCGTGCCCACAATCAGATTGACGGCGGTGAGGATGCCGTTTTCGTCGGTTTTATAGTGGTGGGTGAGGGTGCCGCGCGGGGCTTCCACACTGCCCACGCCCTCGTCCGGTGTGTTCGTGACCACCACCCGCATGTTGGGGTCGGTGATCTCAGGATCTTGGCTCAGTTCCAGCATGCGTTCGGCCGCGTACAGTAACTCGACAAGCCGGGCCCAGTGGGTGGCCAGACGATGGTGGATGGGCTCGTAACGGCCATTCTTCTTGGACCCGAGGGTCTCGAAGTAGCGCTCGAAGGCCTCCTGCGCCTTGGGCGTGGTCATGCCGTCGGCTGCATTCAGACGTGAGAGAGGTGTGGCGCAATAAACGCCGCTGTCTTCGCCATCAGTAAAGCCGTTCCAGCCCACACTCTTCAAGTAGGGGAACTTCAGGTAAGACCAAGGCTCCACGCGTTCGGCCACATAGTCGGTGTAGTCTTTGGCGTCATAGCGGTCTTGCTCTTTGCCGCTGGGGCTGACCACACGGATCTGGCCGTCGTAGAAGTTCACAAGGTTGTTTTCATCGACGGTGCCCATGTAGTAGGTGCGATGGGTGAAGCCATCGGAGAGCACGAGGTCGACGTATGCCTGGTTGGCCAATACGATGTCGTCGAAGAGCTTGAGGCTGAAGAGGGCGAAGTCCACGTTCTGCTTGGCAATGGCCTCGATCTCCTGTCGCTCTTCCTCGTTGATGGCCTTGCTCCAGCCACCGGGCATGCCCGCCACGGGATGGACGCCGCGGCCCCCTACCATTTTGATGACATGGTGGTTGCGCATGCGACAGTCGATCACCTGCTTGCCGATATCGACCCCTACCTTATGGATCACCCCGAGGATGTTCCGTTCGCCAGCGGGGGCATCGGGTCCCACCACGAAATCAGGTCCACCAAGCGCATAGAAATGGGTGGTGTGGTCGGTGACGTAGAAGGCGGTGTAGAACATCTCTCGTAGTTTTTTGACCGGCGAGGCGGGCTCCACATGATAGAGTGCGTCCAGGGCCTTGGTGGCGGCCATGTGGTGCGCTTCAGGGCAGACGCCGCAGATGCGGTTGGTGATGCGGGGCATCTCTTCGGCGGGCCGTCCTACGCAGAACTGTTCGAAGCCGCGCAGTTCGGGGATTTGGAAGTAGGCGTTGGCGACATCGCCCTCATCATTTAGGAAGATCTCGATCTTACCGTGCCCTTCCAGGCGGGTGATGGGATCGATGGTGATTCGTTTCATAGGGTCACTCCATTATTGCTTACTTGATCTCGGGCTCCAGACGAATCTGGGTGGATCTTGTTTTCATTATTGACGAAAGTAATCCAATGGCTTACAATTCTATATGTGATCACCGTCGTTGAGCTTCCTGAGTTTATTCGTCTCGTCCGCAAGCTGCTAAGTGAGAATGAACGTAGCAGTCTTGTTGATTACCTTGCTGCACATCCTGCCTCCGGTGTGATTATCCGTGGCACAGGAGGGATTCGAAAGCTAAGGTGGAGACGAGAAGGTGTAGGTAAAAGCGCCGGTGTTCGCGTCATTTATTACTATTACAACGACGAGTTTCCTCTATTTCTTCTGACCGTTTTTGGTAAATCTGAAAAAATGAGTTTGAGTAAGGGCGAACGCAACGAATTGGCGAAGCTTACTCGGAAGTTGCTTGAAAGCTATGGAGACACATCATGAGTGAAACATTTGACAGTATTCGACAAGGGCTGAATGAAGCCATTGAATTTTCTCAGGGACAGGAGACCAAAGCTGTGGTGCATGAGTTCTCTCCTCCTGATGTAAAAGCCATTCGAGAGAAGCTCGGTATGACTCAAGCAGAATTGGCTGCTACCTTTGGTATCAGTCTGGGCACTTTGCGACATTGGGAACGAGGTGATAGAAGACCCCGAGGGCCTGCATTGGTGCTCTTGAGCGTGATGGCTTATGAGCCTGAATCTGTCTTACGGGCATTGTCAGCGAGCAGGAAGACACACACCCATGCTTCTCGTCATTGATGTGTGTTGACTCTTGTTCGGTGCAGTAATGAATGCGCCATGCTGAAGCGATAGAAGGTTCCGGCTGGGTCTACGATGGTGTCGATGGCGGCTTCTACCTTTTGCGCAAGTTCCTTTTCATCGTCGCCCGGTTTGCCATCCACATCGATGATTGAGCCAATGGCTGTGACCATACGAGCACCTTGATCCTTGATTCCGGGCAGTGGGCCATAGCACCCGCGGCAGCCCATACCCACCTGTGGGCAAAGCGCACCGCAGCCGCTAACCGTGGCCGGGCCCATGCACATGATGCCTTGTTCTAGCAGGCAGATGTTGGTATCCGGGATGATGTCGTAAGGGCGAAAGAATTTGGCGACAGTCTTGACATCTTTCTGCATATCGCATTCTTCGCACACGGCCACGCTGCCTGCGCCCACAATCGAACCTGGCGGGGGTAAGGGCGCTCCTTCCAGCAGACCCGCCACCACCACTTGCAGTACAGCCCATATTTGGTGGGGTTCGGGCGGACAACCGGGAAGGTAATAGTCTACATCCACAACCTGATCCAGGGATCTGACGGTGTTATAGAAGAATGGGATATCCAATTCGCCCTCAGGGACTTCCGTGATCGGTTGGGGTAGCACGCTGTTCGGATTATCGATGGAAGGATTATCCAGGTAGACGGTGTTCAGGGTCGCTTGCTTGGATGTCAGGTTCGAAAGAGCGGGGATACAGCCCTCGTAGGCGCAGGAACCAAAGGCTACCAGCACCTTCGATTTACGTCGCAGTAGCTTCGCCATTTCCTCGTTTTCAGAGTTACGAATGGCCCCGTTGAACAGGCAGACGTCGATGAAACCATCCTCGTATCCCTCAACATCTTTGACCTTGAAGTCGGCGATACAAGGGAAGAAAGCGAGGTCAAAGATCGCGTCTACGGCCAGGATATGTTCGCCAATGTTCAGCGTCGATATCTCGCAACCGCCGCAGGCGGAAGCCCAGTACATCGCAAGTTTTGGTTTTTCGCTCATAAGACTGCCTCCAGCTCCGGTTGAGCGGCCGCTAAGGCCTCTAGCGGAAACTCAGACGGTTCCACAATGCCCTGCCAATTTAATGGCCCTAATGCTCGTACTTCTTCGACCATTGCCGTGACCTCTGCTGCGAATTGAATGCCTTCCGCAGCGCTAGCCCATACTAACTTCAGGCGTTCAGGCTCGATGCCGAATTGTTCCAACATTTTGCGCAGTAGCACCACCCGTCGCAATGTTTTGTAATTCTGTTCCTGATAATGGCACTCGCCGGGATGGCATCCGCTGATGAGCACGCCGTCCGCGCCGCCAGCAAAAGCCTGAATCACGAATGAAGGGTCGAGGCGACCGGAGCACATCAGGCGCATCAACCGTATATTGGGTGCATATTTCACTCGCGAGATGCCGGCTAAATCAGCCGCCCGGTAGCTGCACCAGTTACAGGTGAAGCCTATGATCAGAGGCTCGAATCCATTTTTATCAGCCATCATTCGCCTCCTCAGGCTGGGACCAACTCGGGTTTGAGTTTGCCGGTCGACTTGCCCATAAAATCGAGCATGAGTAAGCCTTCCAGTTGCGCTAACACCTGTTCATTACTGAACTGTGTACCGGTGATTGCGCCAGATGGACAGGCCGCAACACAGGTGCCGCAGCCCTGGCACAGCGCCGGATTGATCTCTGTCATCTTGTTTGCCGTATCGAACGAGATAGCGTTGAAGGGACACATGGTGTTGCAGATGCGGCAACCAGAACAGAGTTTGGTGATGACGCTGGCGCGTACCGGTTCCAGCGGTAATTCCTTCTGCTGGATGCGTCCCAGTACGCGAGCTGCGGCCGCTGCACCCTGCGCCACACTGGCCGGGATATCTTTGGGTCCCTGACAGACGCCGGCGATAAAGATGCCTTCGGTCATGGTCGCCACCGGATCCAGCTTGGGATGTTTCTCCGTGAACCAGCCATTCATACTGCAAGAGATACCGAACTTATGCGCCGTTTCCTTTGCGTCGGCACGGGGTTCTAGTCCCGCCGAGAGAATGACCATATCCGCGGGGATGCGGCGCTGCTTGCCGATGAAGGTGTCTTCGGCCTGGACGATGATTTTACCCTCTTCACCCGGCAAACGTGCGGCGTCGGTAACCTCGGCCACCCGCCCGCGGATAAAGTGTACGCCCTCGCTTAACACCTTTTGGTAGAACTCCTCGTAATCCTTAAAGGCCGTGCGCATGTCGATGTAGAAATTGTACACATCTGCACCCGTGCGTTCCTTGACCAGATGGGCGAATTTCAGGCTCTGCATGCAGCAGATGCTGGAGCAGTAAGAGTTGTAGTTCTTATCGCGGCTGCCCACACAGTGGATGATGGCCACCGATTCGGGTACGGTTACGCCATCTCGCAGAACGACTTCACCGGCGGTGGGTCCGGCGGCATTACACATGCGTTCGAATTCCATGCTCGTGAACACATTAGCCAGCCGTCCGTAACCGTACTGTGGGATACGCCGCGCGTCAAATAGATCATAACCTGTGGCCAGGATGATGTTGCCGACATCGACCTGAATGACCTCATCTTTCTGCTCGAAGTCAATCGAATTGGGCTGTGTGGGGCAGAAGATCTGGCAGGCTTTGCACTTCCCACGCTCGAAGTAGATGCAGTTATCCACATCGATGGCAGGGTATTTAGGCACTGCCTGAGGGAAGTCACGATCTATGGCTTTGCGATAGCCCAAACCGGCCTCGAATTCACCATCGACAATCCGCCTCGGACATTTCTCGATGCAGATGCCGCAGCCAGTACACACATCCACGTTGACAAAGCGCGCTTTTTTGCGGATGGTTACGGTGAAGTTGCCGACGTAGCCATCCACCTGCTCCACTTCACTGTACGAGAGCAAGCTGATGTTAGGGTGGTTGCCGGCCGAGACCATTTTTGGTGTGAGAATACAGGCCGAACAGTCTAACGTGGGGAAGGTCTTGTCGAATTGGGCCATATGGCCACCGATGGAAGATTCTCGCTCCACCAAGTAGACGGGGAACCCACTATCTGCGATCTCGAGCGCGGCCTGGATGCCGGCGATGCCACCGCCCACGACCAGGGTGGCCGGCTGGATAGGCACAGTCAGGGGATCCAGGGGTTCGTGCAGAGCTACACGTTTGACACCACCGGTGACCAACGCTTTGGATTTGTTCGTTGCGATTTTCTTATCGGTGTGTACCCAAGAAACCTGTTCCCGTAACGATACCATTTCACAGAGGAATGGGTTCAGTCCTGCGCGATCACAGGCTGTGCGGAATGTAGCCTCGTGCAAGTGAGGCGAACAGGCGCCCACAACCACGCGCGTCAACCCTTGCTCTTTGATATCGGCTTCGATCAGTTCC
Organism: Chloroflexota bacterium; assembly: GCA_003353825.1. The sequence continues at coordinate 2,296 of PIVW01000166.1, read as the reverse complement.
TGGCCCAGGCTGGAACACATGAACTGGTAATCGCGCGAGACGACAACGCCCTCGCTTTCCAATTCATCACCGGCCCAGCGGGCCACTTCCTCGACATCGACCATACCGGCGATATTCGAACCGCAGTGGCAGATGTAAACGCCAATCTTTTCTTTTGATTCAGTCATCGCTCACATCTCCTCCCCGAGGTTGGGCATGGGAAGCGCTTCCTTGTTTCGCCTTTTCTTCTTCGGTTTTTTGGGAGGCTCAGCGCCGATCTTTGCTAAAGCGGGATTGGCGCTCACGAATTCTTTGCCAAAGCCCAGATCATCCGCCGACATGCCCATGGCCAAACCCATTAATTGGGTGAAATAGAGGATGGGGATGTGGTAATCAGTGCCGAAGTGTTTGTTGACGCTTTCTTGATAGCCATCCAGATTGAGTTGGCACATCGGGCAGAGTGTGACGACCATGTCGGCTTCGTAATCGGCCGCATTTTTGAGCAGGCGCCGGATCAAGTCCAGGGCCACCGGCTCGCTTATCTGCGTCATGTGTCCGCCACAGCAGTGCGCTTTAACCGGGTAGTCCACCACCGTTGCACCCAACGATTCCATGAGTGTATCCAGGGTGGTGGGGTATTCAGGATCATCGTAGGCGTCTTCCAAGCTAGGGCGGACGATGAGACAGCCGTAGTAAGGGGCGATGCGCAGATTATAGAGCGGCTTTTTTATCAACTCGCTAACTGCTCCGAAGCCGATGTCATTGACGAAGATATCCAGCAAATGCCGGACTTTGACACTGCCGGGGTCATAGGTGAGTCCGCCCGCAGCCAATGCCGTATTTGTTTTCTCTGCCAGAGGTGGATCACTGCCCAGATAGGCATCGGCTTTGCTGAGGTTGAGGAAACAGGCGCTGCAGGGGGCGATCAATTGGTTGGGGGCGCCGTTGCCGTTGAGATCAAGCTGTTGGGCCAGGGCGAGATTTCGTCCGATCAGGGCGTAGGCCGGGAGCAGATCGATGGAGATGTACTCGGTGGCGCCACAGCAGTTCCAATCGGGCACCTCGACTAACTCGATATTCAACGCCTCGGCTACCGCCACCGACGATTGGTGATAGGCAATGGCGTTTTTTTCTAACGAACAGCCGGGGTAATAACCATATTTCATGTTCCACCTCCATTGGACGCCGAATCGTTCCCCAATTCTTTTGCTTTTGCCAGGATCGCCTTGAGTTGATCGATGTTTTTGATCTTGTTTGGGGTAATATCCATGCGCCCTCTACGCAACATGCCCAGTCCGAACCCGGCCATCTTCATCGCCCCCAAGGGGTGGTGCTTGAGATGGTAGCGCGTGGCCAGACCTAATTCGAAACTCCGCCCGTACTCCTCGACGAAGTCGATAAAGGTCTCGGAGAAATCGGGGGCATCGGCTGCTGTGGATTCGTGGTAAAGGCCCTCCTTGATTGCACTGCGTTTGAGCGTATACATGATATCCGTAATATGGATGTCTTGCGGACAACGCACCATGCAGTAATAGCATGAGACACAATACCAGGGCGAATTGCTACGAAGCACCTCATCCTTCATCCCTGCTTCGATCATGGCGAAGAGCTGGCGCGGTGTGTGCTCCATGTCTGGCCCTGAAGGACAGGATCCTCCACAGGTTCCACATTGCACACAGAGTTCGAGGTGAGGATCGCCTCCCGGGGTCGCGGCGACGATCTCTTCCATGAAAGAAGGTGGCGAGGCCCGAGATGCACTTCCTTGTGCGACCATATGGTTACTCCTTTGAAATAATGAACGGTTTTTCCGAACTGGCATGCTTTTTATACCAGCCCGCCCTCCACGCGAAAGCAGCGCGTTTGCAAAGTAGTTTCCAATAAGGGCGTGCGCTGCGTTCAGTATTTGCTGAGAAATAATCAAGACATGAAAGCAAAACAAGGGTAACGTTTCCCAGCTATGACCCTACTATAGCGCCCCACAATAGGTTTGAATATGACCTAGATCATGATTGCATGAAATTTTTCATCTTTATTGTACAAAGCGATGAATTAGACATCCGCAATTCACGTCGTCTAACCTTTCTCAATCAACCTCTTCCAGGTGTTTATCCAAATCGCGCTTGACCAGATAGAGTGCGATGATGATCAGAGCGATGGCGATGATGGCAATGACCATCGCCTGACGCCTAAACACACTCTCGGTAGTGGTTACATATTGACTGAAAATGTTCCAATTGATATTCTGCGTTAAAAGCAATCGAGCGGAGTACCATTATGATTCAGAATGTTATCACATATCATTGTACGAAGTGTAACA
>PIVW01000693.1 GCA_003353825.1 Chloroflexota bacterium | reverse complement strand
GGACAGCGGATTGTAGTTAAAGACATTTCCTTTCCTCCTGAATATGCTTGATGTAATCTTGAGGAATATTATGTCTATTTGTTTGTCTCACCAAATCCCATTCAACGACCCCAGTGCCGACTGGGCCGATGTGCGCACCGTGGGCAAAGGATGCTACCGACGCAAGCTAATGGCATTTTTGAACATGATCGAGGCAGGTCAGGAAGCGATTCCTTTAGAACATACCTTGGAACTGACCCAAGCCCTGATCATGGCCGAGAAATCAATCGAATCCGGCAAGCTGGAATGGCTGCAACCCATCGAGGAGATTATGCTGAGCAGGTAGTGGCGTACCAACGATCATGAAGATCCAGGTATGGTGGAGTCATCCAAGTGATGGCACTACTAGATAACCCGATCCCGCCTACACTAGTCTTGAAATCAAGTTTGGGTTAGAATGTAGGTGTAGGCTTTGATTTTTTAACTCACTGCCGTTATCGCCTCTCTAGTGTTGGAGTATGTGACTATGGACCCCTGGCTCATTCTACTGATCGGCGTAATTTGGGGATTGTTATTGAACTGGTTGATTGATCGGGGATTCTTTGTGCGTAAAAAACACAAAAATGAGAAACGCATCAAAGAACTTGATCTGTCGCTTCAGGCCTCTGATGCACAAATTGCGGAGAAAAAAACGCAACTGGAATCTTTGCAGGCCGACCATGACGCCATGCAGGTCTCAGTGACGGAATCACCTGAGACCGAAGATGAGATCGATGGCCCGGATGTGGAAGTCATATCTGACGCCGCTGCCGACCTGGAACAAGCCGATCTTGATGGCATTGAGATCGAAGAGGCAGTGACCGATGAGGTGGATGATATTGAGGCAACGGACGTATTGGCAGGTGCTGCGGTGGTGGCGGCCGCATCAGATGCGCATGAGGAAGCGGCAGAGGAAGAACAGGACATCAATGGTGCAGAGCGATCGGCAACCGTGGACTTGGCTGAAGACCTTGCAGACTATGAACTGGAAGGTGGCATTGGTGTAAGCGGCGTTGCTGCTGCTGGGGTCGCAGCCGGTGCGGTAGCCCTAGGCGCTGTCCTGGTCGGTTCAGATGAGGAAGCAGAAGAAGGAATTGAGGAGGACGAGCAGATCGAAACAACGGAAGCCGACCTTGTAGCACCAGGTAATAGCGGTGACGAGCAGGATGAAGGTGTGGAGGCCCTAGGTGTCGCCGCTGAGGCCGCTGCCGGTGTGGTGGCCCTCGGCGCTGTCCTGGCCGGTTCAGATGAAAAAGCAGAAGAAGGAATTGAGGAGGACGAGCAGATCGAAACAACGGAAGCCGACCTTGTAGCACCAGGTGATAGCGGTGACGAGCAGGACGAGGGTGTGGGAGCCCTAGGTGTCGCCGCTGGGGCCGCTGCTGGGGCGGTAGCTCTAGGCGCTGTGCTAGCCGGTTCAGACGATGATGAAGAGATTGAGGCAGATGGAAGCACCGAACAGGACGAGTTGGCCGACGTTGAAGTAGCCGAAGATGATGAAGGGGAGAGCGAGCGAGATGAAGGTATGGGTGCCTTTGGCGCTATAGCCGGAGCCGTGGCCGTAGGCGCAGCCATAGCCCGCTCAGACGAAGATAAGGAGCCGGCGGCAGATACAATTGAAGAGCCCGAACAAATCGAGACAGATGAACCACATGATCTCGTGCAGGCGGAGGCAGATCAGGCACTCGATTTGCCCGGTAGAACCGAGTTCAAAGCCGCTGTAAAAACAGGCGCTCCGACCATTGCCAGCGCTATCCTGGCCAAAAAGTTGCTGGCCGACGGTGAAGAGCCTGAAGAGACGTTAGAGGAAGAGCAAGAAATGGCGGTGCAACCGGCGGTGCAACCGGCGGAGTCTCCGGTGGAGCAACCGGCGGAGTCTTCGGTGGAGCAAGCGGCGGAAACCATCGATGAAGTGCCTGAAGCTCCCGAACCAACGGAAGAAGAGATCGCCAATCTAAAGCTGATCGAGAGAGCCGAACGCCGATTGAAACAGCAAAAGGTAAATACTATCAAAGGAATTGGCGCCGCCACCGTAAAAAAACTGGCGGAAGTGGATATCGTCTCCTGTTATGATCTATTAGGCGCTGCCAGCACTCCCACCTCACGCAAACACCTGGCTTCAGACACGAAAATCGCACCCAAAAACATCCTCACCTGGGCCAATCGAGCCGACTTGAAACGAATCAAGGGGGTGGGCAGTGAATACGCTGATCTGCTCGAGGCATCAGGCGTTGATACGGTACCTGAGCTGGCGCAACGCAATCCCGAGCATCTGCACAGCACCATGAAAGAGACAAACCAAAAGAAGATGATTGTACGTCGCTTACCGACGGCCAAACAGATAGGGGGTTGGATCCAAGACGCACGTGTGTTACCACGTATGATTCATTATTAGTGCGCATCGCAGGTGTTGAACACTCTCTTCGATTAATGACGATTCCTTTGCAGTACTGATGGCCAAGTTTCAAGTTCTTTATTGGTACGATATCCCTACCCAAGTTCGGGCGCAAGATGAAACAAGCCGGGCTAAGGTTCGCCTCTCAACTCGCGGAACTGGGGTCGTTGAATGGGATTTGGTGAGACAAACAAATAGACATAATATTCCTCAAGATTACATCAAGCATATTCAGGAGGAAAGGAAATGTCTTTAACTACAATCCGCTGTCCCGAA
>PIVW01001424.1 GCA_003353825.1 Chloroflexota bacterium | reverse complement strand
CGTCGACACATCAATGGGCGCGTCGTCGCCATCCTGGCTGTTGCCGGCGCAAAAGAGCAGGAGACTATCAGCAAGGCTGAAACGACCGTCGATGCCCTGTTCATTCCCATTGAAGACTTCTACGCCATCGACATAGAGATCATGTCGAACGCCATTATCGACCGTTACGATCAGGCGATACCAGGTGTTGGCCTGGGAGGTGTAGCCCCCATCGCTGGAATAGCCAACGGCACCAATTCCGATCGCACCGGATGGATTGATGGTCCAGTCGGAATCATCAGCGTTTGTCGGATCGGTCTGAAAGAGATCATTGTAACCGTTGGGAGGATCGGACAGACTGCTGGCCGGGTAGCTGAAGTCAATGAGCAGGGTCCATTCGTTTACTTTAGCGCCGTCGCCATTGGGGGCAATACCATGTGTGCAAATATAGTAACTGCCTTGGCCGATTCTAATGGCACCATCCTGGGCGTTCACGCCCGCAATCTCCTGGGCCGAGCCGACAATCTCCAGGGGGGCACCGATCGTTGCGCTGTTGGGGTTCGATGCATTGAATTCCCACACACCTTTGGGTTCATTAGCGCCCGCCTGCACCTGTAATGTCAACGCAACAAACAAGAAACATAAACGAAGCCTTTTCATAACCTTCTCCT
>PIVW01001423.1 GCA_003353825.1 Chloroflexota bacterium | reverse complement strand
TTGATGGGCAGGCCATATCCACGATATCCCATGGCGATCTTCGCTACTAGTCGCAGATGGCTGGTCACCAGCTTGTGGGCAGCCTCCCGGTTACCTTCCTCGCGCCAGGTTTTGGCCAGTTCGAACTCTTCATCGTGAGATAGCATCGGGAACTTACGAATCTCGCGAAGATAACGGCTAAGACCGCTATCACTGGAAAGAACCGGTACTTTTGAAGCGCTCATTGTCATTTCTCCTTTGAGGCGGATATAGACACACACTTCCGCCCCCTCAAGCCTCGTACTCCATACAGATATTTCCTGTAAGGTTTCCTAGGGCGAGGACCCTAAGTTTCATTTTAAGTCTACACCAAGGGGAAAATGTGACCACAACGTAAGATTTTAGATAATCCGAAACATCCTGCCCTGATGAGAATCGCCAGTGCCGGAAATATGGAGCAATAGCTATTCATGCCGAATTGAACATCGCAACGCATCTTATTGATTTATAATTATCATTTTGTCAAGTCTCACTTTATTCTGGCAAAATGACAATCTGATCACATGTTCGGATAGTTCGGCCCCCCGCCTCCTTCCGGCACGGTCCAGTTGATGTTCTGGGCCGGGTCCTTGATGTCACATGTTTTGCAGTGCACGCAGTTCTGGGCATTGA
>PIVW01001422.1 GCA_003353825.1 Chloroflexota bacterium | reverse complement strand
AAGTTGTTTGATAATGACCTGCCCGTGGTGGTCTATAATCCGCACCACAGACGGTCGCATTCATCATGGCACGAGCTTGGCGAAAAGGTGCTGGATTACTTTTACGCATCAAGCAAATACAACCTGATCTTTGCGCCTCATACGTTGTTATTCAAACGCTCATGGGGCAAAAAAGGTGCCAGTTTGCCATCACGTTTTCGATCCTGTGACCATATTATTATCGATACCGGAAGCCGGGCATCGGCGGACATGACTTACATGCGGGCGGCCGATATTTATCTCGGTGATGTATCGAGCCAGATTTATGAATTTCTCGAGACGCCGCGCCCATGTGTTTTTCTTGATGCTCATGACACCAACAGGTCGACTAATCCTTTATACCAGCCATGGAAGCTTGGTCCACTGATCCGAGATCCTGCTATGCTTGAGGCTGCTCTTGACGAGGCGGTACAACGGCAGGCGGAATTTGCACCGCTACAACGTGCAGTATTCGAAGAAACCTTCGATGTTGCCAGCCAGAGCGCAGGTGAACGCGGTGCCGTTGCCATTGCCAAGCTCATCGGGGCGACCTCAGCAACATCCCATAATTGTTAGTTTCTTGCGAACAACTCACGAAGGCGCGCTTGAAAGCGTCGCCGCACTGGCCTGGGG
>PIVW01000692.1 GCA_003353825.1 Chloroflexota bacterium | reverse complement strand
TCGAAATCATGTTACGTGATTTGAGACCCGATAAGTTCAACATTGCATTACCTCCAAAACTTTTCCCTGATTATACTACCACTACATATGGGTGCGCCACGCGAAATCCCAAAGAGCCGTGAGTGTTAAATCGTCAAAAAAACTATAGATACCCCCGCCTATATCTGCAGAATAGTTTGCGGTAAAGATGATATGATTAAGAGAAAGAGAGCCATATTTACTATATAACCCTCCACCATAATCTGCAAAGTTGGCAGAGAAGATAATGTTTTTGAGCGTGGGGTTGCCCAATGTGTTAACTATGCCGCCTCCTTTTCTATCATGAAAAGACTGGCCTGATGCCTCTCCAGAGGTAATGAAAAATCCATCCAACAGAGTCGATTCATCCAGCCTAGCTGCGGTGACTACATGATAGGCGTTTTCACCTACGAGATGGGTTGTGGTGGTGAGTACCCCGTACGTGTTTACCAGATCGTCACCCTTAATATCGCCACTGAGTACAGTGGGGTAGGTTTGCCAGTCACGGGTGGACATATCACCTTCCAGACCGGGGACACCGATAAAACCACCAAAGAGAGCGACGCCGTTGACGAGGTTGAAGGTAGCACTTCGAAGATCATCCTTTTCTTCGAGCTTGCTGGGAACATACACACCTTGCGCCACCCAGATCTGATCCTCCTCGTTCGCAATATCAAGGGCAGGCTGTAGGTTAGTAAAGGCGTCTGTCCAGGAAGAACCGTTGTTGGCGCCACTTGTTTTGACAGCATCCACGTAGATTACACCGGGAACGTAGCTGATCGCATTCACACTGTTGTCATCTAGCTCCGGATCTCCTGATGACACAATTAGCGAGGCGGTATTGGTAAACTCGATCCGTGTTTGGATTTCGGGATTGACCAGACCACTTAGTGTGATGACGCCATGCGCTTGCGGTAATAAGTCTTCGATCTCCCACACATAATTGGGTGGGTAGCCAATCTGAGTAAGCGTGGCACCCTCCGTCTTTACATCGGTGATCAGTACTTCTTGTGGGATATGGTCCGAAAGACGGATACCGGTTACGGTGTCGGTATCTTGATAATTATGAAAGTAGAGCGTGTAAGTGATTGCAGTACCTGGTCCGATAGAATCAGGAGTAACACTATTACCAATTTTGAGGCCAAAAGCCTCATGTGCGCCTAGATCGACGGCGCCGCCGATTATGCGAGGATTTGCTTTCATGTCGGTAGTGATGTCATCGGGCAGCCAACTAGCACTGCCGGCGTCGATGGCGGGGGACCCGGCTTGTAGACGAAGGTCACCATAATCATTGTCGGCCAGACTGTGCCAGTCGCCGTCGCCTGAGTTAGGCGAGCGTATAAAGCGAGGATCTGTATCGAGTAGCAGCCCAGTACATGTGCTATTTTCAGGGCAGCCACCTTGTACTAGGCTGTCAAAGATGTCTACGTGGCCACCATAAATAGCCTGTCCAACATTCTCCCAGAAGATGCTATTTCGAATAGGTGTGTTGCTCCTGGCATTTGATATGCCTCCGCCAAATTTACCCGAGTTAAGCGTGAAGGTACTATTGGTAAGGATAGTTGTGTTACCCGCGCCGTTGTACAAACCTCCACCTTCGTCACCAGCCCAATTGGCGATGAACGTGACATTTGTAAGGTGTGTTGAGCTATATGACCCAATATACATACCCCCGCCATCAGAACCGGCCGAATTTGCAGTGAAAATGACATTGGTCAGGCTAGTAGGGCTTGTTGATGCGCTGTATAGACCTCCACCATACCGCTCCGCAAAGTTGGCAAAAAAGGCAACATCGTGGAGGTGCGGATTTGCATACCAGTTGTACATACCACCTCCAACAAGGTCATAATCCCAATGTGATCCCGATGCCTGCCCGGCGGTGATGAGGAATCCTACCAAAGATGCTGAATCACCAGCTCCTCTTGTCGTCACCACATGATAGGCATTCTCCCCTACAATATTGTCAACACTTGTCACCACACCACGCGCGTCCACCACATCATTCCCATCAATATCCCCACTCAACACAGTCGCATACATCTCCCAATCCCGACCATCCAACACTCCCTCCGACCCAGGAGTACCGGCGAAACCACCGTACATGGTGACACCATTGACAAGGACGAATGTGGCCGTACGGGGATCAGCTTCACCTGTACGCTTTGTAGGCGTATACACCCCCTGCGCCACCCATATCTGGTCCCCCTCCTGTGCAATATCAAGGGCGAGCTGCAAACTGGTAAAGGCGTCTGTCCAGGAAGAGCCGTCGTTAGCACCGGTGGTTTTGGAAGCGTCCACATAATATATCGTGCCCTGATCGAGGGGGGCACGAAGGTTGGGCTGAGCACTGACGTCTGAGGACAGCAGTAGTGCCAGGAGAAACACCAGCGGCATGAACACGACAATACCCACAATTAAGTGGAACAACCGGTAGGTGGCAGGGATTGCGAATTTAGTAGACATGGGCCGACTCTGTGAGGATATATAACCAATGGTGCTAGTTTGAAATTAACATCGAGCTCTCCTAAACTGGAGGTATCAACCCCTGACCCAGCAAGGGGTAGCACCGCAGTTGAACTGGGAGTATGACGAAACTTGACGGAAACGGGTTCATGAGCAAACCTTTCTGAAAATCGCCACATCATCAGAGAGGTCATCATGAACCCGCAAGAGCA
>PIVW01000165.1 GCA_003353825.1 Chloroflexota bacterium | reverse complement strand
TTGGAAGCATGGTTCCCTTTTTTGTAGTGTTGTCCATTGAGATCGCTATACTCATCAGCAAGATCGTGAAAAGTCATCGCACGGAGTGGATACCTTTTTGGTTTGTTTTCACTAATATCACTAATATCACTAATATCGCTTTTATCGCTTTGACATTTTTGACTTTCTCCGTTGTATACTTTCCAAACGTGCTTCGGGTCAGAAATGGACTTCCTGATATCAGTTATTGGGGGTCTTTGCCAGGGCTTGTTGTGGTCATAAGTCTGCTTGTCCTGATGTTTTGGGCGCAGTGGCGGTTGGAATTCCATATCGTATATGAAGCCTGGCAGTCCTCATTCCCATTCTTACATTATGGGCATATGGAAACAAATTAAGCGATCATCATGTTTTCGCTCCGGTTTACCTGGGTAATGGATATCGTAGAATGTGGCATGACGATCAAGTTTTGGCGTGGTTCAGAATCAGCGTCCCACAGCTATAAAATTTACAAATTGATGTTCTGAGGAATAGAGATTGAAGATTAAGGACGATTGGCAGAAGAATCCTTAATCTTTGGTTCTGTTCGCAATTGCAAACTTGGATTTGTAAAGATGCAAACTCGGCAGAATGAACCATGCCGGAAAGCATTTCGAAGGCGATTTGATCCTGTCAGTCTTTTGGCAACACCTCTTTCGCCAGGTACTTTGCCATACCTGTGCCAATGCGATCAATGCTGATTCCAGGATTGCCACATGCCTTCTCCTATGGTGGTCGGCTTACATTTGGTTCATCATGGCCCATCCCAAACGCTAAAGCATAGCTTTTTTGGCCGTGTATCTCATCACAATCCCAAATTCGCAATCCCCAATCCCTTCTGCTAAACTTCGCGGCATGACGCCAACCACCTCCCCCAGACTCCGCCCCCTCGACATCCAACTGATCAACCACCAGGGCTATCCCTCGCTGCTGGTGCGCGACCGGCTCAATCTCTCGGAGCAGTACATGATCCTGCCGCAGGCGCTGGGCCCCGCCCTCATGCTGTGCGACGGCGAACATGACAGCGCAGCCATCCACGCCGCTATGACCGTGGACTACGGCATCCGCGTCGAGCAATCGCTAATCAACGACTTGATCGACGCCCTGAATGAAGCCCTGTTCCTGCAAAACGAGCGGTCGGTAGCAGCCATAGAAGAGAAGCTCGAAGCCTATCGCGCCGCCCCCTATCGCACGCCCACCATTGCCGGGCATGGCTATCCCGCCGATGCGGGCGAGCTGAAAGCCTTGTTCGATGGCTATCTCGAGGCGGCGGGCGATGTCGATCCTATGCCACCCTCCGGCAGGGCACTGATCAGCCCCCATATCGACTACCAACGCGGGGGTCAAGTCTATGCTCGGGTGTGGAAACGGGCGGCGGCCATGGCGCGAGCAGCCGACCTTGTGGTGGTTTTCGGCGCCGACCACTTTGGGGGAAACAACCGTTGCTCGCTCACCCGACAGCATTACGCTACCCCATACGGCGTGCTGCCCACTGCCACCGCCATTGTAGATACGCTAGCCAATGCGATTGGCAAGAACAAAGCATTTGCCGGAGAGCTCTATCACACGGTCGAGCACTCTATCGAATTGGTTGTGACCTGGCTCCACCACATGCGGGGCGGCCAGGCGGTCGAATTAGTCCCCATCCTTACAGGCTCCTTCAGTGATTTCATGGCCAATGGCAGCCAACCCGCGCAGGATCGCGTGCTGGGGGTTGTGATCGACACCCTGAAACGGGAATCAGCAGGGCGCAATGTGCTGGTAGTTGCGTCCGGCGACTTGGCCCACATCGGCTCGGTCTTTGGTGGTGAACCGGTCGGGATCATAGAGAGAGCCGAGCTACGCGCCTTGGATGATGAGATGCTGGCCTATCTTTCGGCGGGCGATGCCGAAGGTTTTTGGTCGATGATCAAGGGGATTGAGGACAAGAACAATGTCTGTGGTGTGTCACCTTTCTACCTCACACTGAACATAGTGGGGCCGGTGGAGGGAGAACAGGCGGGTTATGCAGTCTGCCCGGCCGACGAAGACAACACGTCAGTTGTATCCGTATGCGGGATGGTATTTGGATAAAACAAAAACCTCGCCGGTATGTCTAACCAGCGAGGTTTTTTTGGCTGTAATAAGCTTGGAGATGGAGTGGACTTTAGAAGCCCATGCCACCGCCCATACCGCCCATGCCACCGCCCATACCGCCCATGTCTCCACCGGCGGGCATTGGGGGATCTTTCTCGGGGATGTCGGTGATCAGTGCTTCGGTGGTCAGGATCATGGCAGCAATAGAGCTGGCATTCTCGATCGCACTGCGGGTGACCTTGGCCGGGTCAATGATGCCCGAATCCAGCATATTGACATAGGTTTCGGACATGACGTCGAAGCCGACGCCTTCGCTGCCGTCACGGTTACGGCGGCGAATTTCTTCCACGATCACGGCGCCATCGTAGCCGGCATTCTCGGATATCCAGCGCATAGGCTCTTCCAGGGCGCGACGCAGAATGCGCACACCGGTCTGGATATCGCCGGTTGTTGCTTCTTCGACAGCGTCCAGCGCTGCTGAGGCGGAGATCAGGGTGACGCCGCCACCAGGAACGATACCTTCTTCAACAGCGGCACGGGTTGCGCTCAAGGCATCTTCGACGCGGTGTTTCTTTTCCTTCAACTCGACCTCGGTGCCTGCACCCACACGGATGATGGCAACACCACCGGCCAGCTTCGCCAGACGTTCTTGCAGTTTCTCGCTGTCGTAGTCGCTGCTACTATTGTCGATTTCGACGCGAATCTGGTTGATGCGGCCCTGAATGGCAGCATCGTCACCGGCGCCACCGACGACAGTAGTGTCATCTTTGGTGGAGATCACGCGGTCGGCAGAGCCCAGATCGCTAATCGTCACGCTATCGAGTTTGCGGCCCAGTTCTTCGGTAATGACAGTGCCACCGCTGAGGACGGCGATGTCTTGCAGCATAGCTTTGCGGCGGTCGCCAAAACCGGGGGCTTTGATAGCCAACACATTGAAAACACCGCGCAGCTTGTTCAGTACAAGAGTGGCCAGGGCTTCGCCGTCGATGTCTTCGGCGATGATAACCATGTCGCGTTTGCCGAGCTGGACGAGCTTCTCGAGCACGGGCACGAGATCTTGTGCGGCGCTGATTTTCTTGTCATGAATCAGGATATGGGGTTGTTCCAGGGTCGCTTCCATGCGCTCGGAATCGGTGATGAAGTAGGGGCTGAGGTAACCACGGTCGAACTGCATACCCTCGACATATTCGGTCTCGAAACCGAGGGATTTGCCTTCTTCTACGGTGATGACACCATCTTTGCCCACCTTATCCATAACGTCAGCGATCAAATCGCCGATCTCGGTATCCTGGGCGGAGATTGCGGCCACGGCGGCAATGCGGTCGTGGGTGGTGATAGGGGTGGACATGTCGGCAACAGCCTGGGATATGGCGGTCGAACCTTTCTCGATGCCGCGTTTGAGCAACATGGGATTGGCGCCGGCTGCTACGTTGCGCAAGCCTTCAGTTACGATGGCCTGTGCAAGCACGGTGGCTGTGGTGGTTCCGTCGCCGGCCACATCATTGGTCTTGGTGGCGGCTTCTTTCAGAAGCTGCGCGCCCATGTTGGCGAAAGGGTCTTCCAGTTCGATTTCTTTTGCAACGGAAACACCATCATGGGTGATAGTGGGGGCGCCCCACTTTTTGTCCAGTGCTACATTGCGGCCCTTGGGCCCCAGAGTTGTCTTGACTGCGTTGGCGAGGGTGTCTACGCCACGCTTAAGTTCCTTACGGGCATCCTCTTGAAAGAGAAGTTGCTTTGCCATTGTTGCTTTCCTCGAATGATATTGATTGGTGAAAATAATCCCGCGTTAAGGGATGTCGTTAGCATCGCTGTTTACGAGCTAGTGCTCAATAGCCTCTTAGATGCTGGGTAGAGACGAAAGATCGTAGTCAGGTTATGCGTGCTAGGACCCGACAATAGCCAGGATGTCGCTCTCACGCATGATGAGCAGCTTATCGCCGTCGATTTTGATTTCGGTGCCGGCATACTTGGCATACAGCACGACATCATCAACGTTGATCTCCAAAGCCACACGATCGCCGTTGTCGTTGAGGACACCGGGGCCGGTCGCAAGGACTTTGCCTTCCTGGGGTTTTTCTTTTGCGGACTCAGGGAGCACGATACCGGAAGGTGTTGTGGACTCCTGCTCGATTGGTTTGACGACAAGACGGTCGCCCAATGGACGAAGGTTCATGGTTGGTACTACCTCCTACAGCATTTGGATAGTAAGATAAATGTGGTATGATTGTGACCAATGGGTCACGAAGTTGTCAGGCTTTTAGCACTCAGGGGGTATAGAGTGCTAAGCCACAGCGAATGATACTCAAGCGCCCCGTGGTTGTCAAATCTGGAATATCGAATTGTCCGACAAAGTATCTCCCGCATTCGATGTGGGTGGATATGCTAACCCAAATTACTATTTGTTTCGTGTAGCAGTTGTCAGATTATGCCCTTGCTCATTCAGCACACGTCTGTAGTCCAACAAGCGCCGGTTGCGACAGGGGGTTGACCTCAAGTGTTTGTTCCAGCCAAAGAATGGCTGAGTCGCAGTCTCGTGGTTCGCCATAGATATACGCGAGTCCCAGCGTATACAAATAAGCTTCGTTGTCGGCGCCTTTCTCCATGGCTTGCCCCAGGGGTACGACCGCATCTTCATAGCGCTGTCGCCGGTAGAGGGCCATGCCCAGGTGCGCCAGGGCTTCAGCGTTATCAGGGTTCATCTCAACTGCCCGTTCCAACTCGATGATGGCTCGTTCAGGGTCATCCTGATAGTAGTAGGCCCAGCCTAATGCATCATAGGCTTCATCGTATTGGGGGTTGATTTGAATCGCTTGGCGATAATATTCGATAGCAGTTTCGTACTCGCCTCTCGCCGAGTGATTCAGAGCTATCTCATAGTAAAGTCTGGCCAACTGCGGCTGTACACGGATAGCCTCTTCGTATTGTGCGATGGCCTCTTTGTATTTACCCTGGATATGATAGGCGTAGGCCAGGGCACGGTACGAATCTACATTCTGAGGATTGAGCCTTATCGCTTCCTTCCCCTCCTCGAGGGCGCGGCGCCAGTTTCCCATGTCGGCATAGGTTTCGGCCAGATAGGCGCGTGCATCCGACATCTGTGGATCAAGGTCAACGGCATGGACGGCAACGGCAATCGCCTCATCGTACATCCTGTTCCAATCCATTGCCCAAGCTAGAATTGCATTGATATAAGCGTTGTCAGGTTCCAACTCTAAAGCATATTGGGCGCTTTCCAGTGCATCTTCGGCCTGGCCTTCCCAGATCTGCAAGCGCGCCAGTTGTGCCCAAGTGGTGGCATCATCAGGTATCAGTTCAAGATAGGAAGATAGCGCCACGATAGCTTCGGCCAGCTGACCATTTTCGTAAGCCAGTTCGGCCTCAAGCAGAAAACCGGCGGGGGAAGGCGTAGGTGTGGGGGTGGGCTCAAAGGGGTTGGGAATCCATCCTGGTTGGCGAAAAACCAGGAATACCGCTAGAGCTGCCACTGCGATTACGATAAGATAGCGCCGGCGTTTTCTGTGCCACCGGCGTTTACGTCTATCGGTGATGTACATCGAATGTGATTGATATCATAGGTGATTCTGCAGGCAGAGCTTTGCTACCGTTGCATTATACACGGCAGAATCCATCGCAGCGAAAACCAAGGTGCAATGCAGGTTGGCGCCTAACGGCCGGCTGCTGTTGGGTTCTCGTTTTGTCGTAGCTGTTGCAGCACAGCCAACAGCTCTTTGTGGATATTTCCATTACTCACGGCCAATTGCTTACCCTCTGGCTGCATGTCGTGTCCCCAATAATCGCTGACCTTCCCTCCCGCCTCCTCGATCAAGAGTGCGCCGGCGCCCCAATCCCAGGGGGAGAGACCAGCTTCCCAAAAACCATCCAGGCGTCCTTCAGCTACCCAGGCCAAGTCCAGCGCCGCTGAACCATGTCTGCGAATACCACGTAGGCGCTGCGCCAGATACCCGAATTCGGCCACATTGTTATCAGTATTCACTGCCCGGTCGTGCGCAAATCCGCTGCCAATCACGCTTTGGTCCAGGCGGGAAGTTGCCGAAACACGCAGCCGCCGATCTGTACCACGCCAGGCGCCTTGCCCTGTTGCGGCCCAGTAGGTATGCTTACGAGTGACATCTTGAATGACCCCGATCTGGGGTTTGTTCTCAACCCGCAAGGCAATTGAAACTGAGAACATCGGAAGCCTGACAGAGAAATTGGTCGTGCCATCCAGGGGATCGACCAGCCAGAGAGCGCCACTCTCGCCTTGCTGATCCCCCCCTGTCTCTTCGGCGAGGATACCATGCTGTGGAAAGCGAGATGTCAGTCCGTGTAGTATCAGGCGCTGGCTGGCGATGTCCGCTTCTGTAACGATATCTGACTCGCTGCGTTTTCTGTCGATTCGTTGCGGACCCTGCTCGTGCATATCCAACAGCAGGGCGCCTGCCGTTTTCGCCAGTTCGATGGCCGTGATCAGTTCATGGCGGTAGAGAAAGCTTGCGTCAAGGGGGAGGATGTCGAAGTTAATGTTGGTCATTGTGTGGGCGGCTCTCTGATTTGCGCGCCACTTTGCGCGCCACTCTCTTTTTTGGGGTGCGGAAGTACCGTTTGATATGCTCCCAAGCTTGTTTGGCTCTTTCAGCTTCGGTTTCGTTCACCGGTACGGCGCTATAACGGGCGTGAAGAAAACTATGCGTCAGTTCTTCAAAGTCGGCATCCAAATCGGACCAGTGCTCTACAAGCGTGTCTTCATATTCTAGGGGTGTTTGGCTGGGGTTTCTTTTGGCGCCTAGCTCTCCTGCCCGCCGCACCGTGCTGAGATAAAAATAGCGAGTACGCTCTGTGGCTGAGAGGCCGCGTAAGTGTACAAATCGCCAGGGAGGCCTGGGATAGCCAATCGGTACAGATAGGGGGGAATCGATAGTAGTTGTTGCTAAGCGTAGCTTTGCCTGTTCCACAGCCCGTTCGGCATGGCCGCGTAGAACAAACCACCATGCCAACAGCGCATTCCACCAGGTTGAGGCGATACTGATTTTGATGTTGCGTCGCCGCAAAAACCAGATGATCAGGTAGAGTGCTAACAGGATTAGTATAACCCAGAACATGGCCCCCGGCGCCCAACTTGGCAATATCGCTATGGTCGGTGCTTCAGGGGTAGGTGGGAGGGTGTCAATGGGTGGTGGTGGCGTCGCCGGTATACCTTGAGGTTCATCCATACCAAATAGTCCGGCAATAGCCGCCAGCAGGAGCGCAATAAGAGATACGAATCCTAGATAGATATAGAAGATCACACTGATCAGAGCTGTGAGTATCACTGCCAAGCCAAACGAGGAGCCAAAGGGTAAAAGTGATGCTATCACAGCGACTGCCAAGATGATCTTAATAGTTCGCCACTGCCAGTGTCTGGTTACGCGCTGAATGCCAGGCGTGTGCTCGCGATGCCAGCGCGCTCTCAAGACGGCCAACCTTCCTTGGCTCAGCAAAAAGAGGCCGCCAATAAAATAGACCAGAAGCGCCAGCAATATCTCCGGCGGCAAACCCAGCGTCCTCAAACCGATCCACTGGCCCGGATTGGGGGCGAACTGCACCCGGCTAAGAGCGGCGCTGACAACGAGGATGATCCCACCCCACATCCATAGTTCGGTGAAACGATCCAGTAGACCTTTACGATCACTGGGGATGGCCTGCACCCAGGAGCGCTCTAGCCCGGCCTGACGATAATCAACCAGTTCATCACTACGTAATCCCAGATCAACGAAAGTGAGGGCAATGGCGCCGGCATATCGCCAGCCCACCAGCATCAGCAACATGCCGTAGATAAAAAGGTTATCGAAAAAGGTGATCGGATCTTCGAGCCACAATTGCAAGGTTGCCGTATCGAAGCGCTGACCTTGGACATACCATACGACCAAGCGCAGAAGCATTAGCAGCAGCACGATTTCGCCCAGACGTGTGCGCGTCTCCCGAAACCAACGGTGCCTGGGATCAGCCAGCCAGATACGTGTATACACAGAGATGATTGCAACAAAGAAAAAGAGGGGGATCAGGGCATAAAAACGAGACTCGCTCGTGATCCGTTGGGCAGTGTGACAGGGCCCATCAACATTCCTATGGTCAGGAGAATGATCAGGATAGGTCGTAAGATGTTACGCTGCCAGGTACTGTCTATCAGCGCTGATTTTGAGAAATCAACAGTATCGGCTGCGCCCTGTTCGGGCGGGGGTGGAGAAATTGGTTGGCTCATAGGATATGGTAGAGCTTTAGAACCCTGTGGGTGTCATCTTAGTCTGCTGTGGGGAGACTGTCAATGGCTGAGGGTTTATATAACTTGGCGATTAGCAGTTGGATGATGGATACTTGCCCAATGCGTTTCCTTCTCGGGCTATTTGCCTTGATGATGGTGGGATGTGTCAACGCACCCACCATCGATACGCCTTCCCCCACCGCTGTTCCCATCCCCACTCCACTGCCTCCGCCAACACCAGAACCGCTGCCATCTCCTACGATTCCAGCCCTTGGTGAGTGGTTCGAGTTGTGGCCGGGCGCCGATATTCTAACAAGCGAGGATGGGGTGTTTGCATTCAGACATCAGCCCACCTCTGTACGTTATCATGCCTCCTTCGAAGCGGATGCGGAAGACAACCACATGGTTAGTGCCTGGCTTTCGACAGATACTGAGGCGAAAGCAGCTGTTAATTGTGGCTTTTATTGGGAGAATGGAGGTCAGTTGGAACACATGGGCCTTCTTACAACCGGGGGCCACGTGATAGCAAAGATGCGCCCGCGTTGGGGAGGAGTGCTGATTGTCCGTGACGGCGCTGCCTTTGTAGTTCGTAATCCGCAGCGTTTGCTGGCGCCGGCGGCCCTGGGGATTCAGGGGTGGCCCATGCTCATCCAGGACAGGTCTCAGATACCAAAATTGAACAACACTGAAGTCGCCCGTCGTACAGCGGTTGGGGTTGATGCACAAGGTCGCATTATTTGGGCGGCCACAAAGGCCAGGCTGACATTAGCGCAGTTTGCCGCCCGCCTACAAGATGCCGATCTAAACTTGGTAGATGCGATCAATTTGGACGGAGGAATATCTACAGGGTTGAGATGGTGGTCGAGGACGGGTGAGATACAGGCGGGACCGGATAGTTTTCCGATCCCCTGTGCTGTGCGCTTCAGTGAACCTTGACGCGGTGCGCTTGTCTTTGATGCACTGCGTCATTACGTGCTAAAATCGAACCAGCCTTGATGTTGTAAGACCCCAATTCGGCACTACACATGTTCGCATTGCTGGGTTCATGGTGTTTCTTCGTCCCATTTCTCACCTTGTAGAGGTATCGGCATATGTTAAATTTCCAACCTTCATCCGAAGAAAAGATGTTGCGCGATATGGCACATGATTTTGCTGAGAACGAGATCAAACCGGTGGCCGAGTACTACGACCAGCATGAGGAGTTTCCCTGGCCTATTGTCGAAAAGGCTCTCGAATACGGGTTGTTAAGTGTCAATATCTCCGAGGACTATGGTGGTCCCGGTATGAGCCTGCTGGAAGAGTGCATTATGACTGAGGAGTTGGCCTGGGCTTGCTCCGGCATTCAAACTTCGCTCACGCTCAACTCGCTGGCCGCGCTTCCCATCATTATTGCAGGTAGCGAAGCCCAAAAAACAAAATATCTCGGACGTATGGCCGCAGGTACAATGGCAGCCTATTGCCTGACCGAACCGGGAGCCGGTTCGGATGTGGCCGGGCTTAAGACATATGCTGAACGCAAAGGTAATAGCTATATCCTCAACGGTGTCAAAACCTGGATCACCAATGGCCCGGTTGCGGATATATTCGTCGTCTTTGCTAAAACCGATCGAGAAGAACGTTACAAGGGGATCAGCGCTTTTGTCGTAGAAAGAGAGTGGGGTGTCAAGACCGGTCAACCGCTCCCCAAGATGGGACAACACGCATCCAAAACCAGCGAAGTCTTTTTCGAGGATGTGGAAGTGCCAGCGCAGAATCTTCTAGGAGCGGAAGGGAGTGGGTTTATCACGGCTATGAAGGTATTCGATAGTTCCAGACCGGTCGTGGCTGGTGCTGCGGTGGGAGTAGCACGGCGCGCATTTGAAGAAGCGACTGAGTATGCCAAGACACGTACGGCCTATGGCAAGCCCATCATAGCCTTACAAGGTATCAGTTTTATGCTGGCCGACATGGCTATGAATATCGAAGCCGGACGTCTGTTGGCGCAGAAGTCCGCTTGGCTCCTGGATAATCAACAATCCAACATCATGGAAGCGGCCTACGCCAAGGCTTTTTGTGCCGATATGTGCATGAAGGTTACAACAGATGCCGTGCAAGTCTTTGGAGGTTATGGTTATAGCCAGGAATATCCGGTCGAAAAATTGATGCGTGATGCCAAAATCTATCAGATATACGAGGGCACTAGTCAGGTGCAGCGATATATTATCGCCCGCGAATTGGCGCGATAACCTCTAAATCGCGGAACCATCCCGGTTTTCTGGTATAATCTCAAACAGCAATACTGTGTAATTTGTCGTGCCAAGCAAGGAACCACCTGTTGATGGCCGGTCAAGGCATACGTTTCGACACCAACTGGGAGCCAGTGGCGCCCGCATCATGGCCACATTGGTGTACGAGTTACGACGTCGGGGTGGAGGCTGGGGATTACAGACCCTGTGCATAGGCCATGGTATGTAATTCGCCACGACTGTAGAAGCGGTTGTGTAGCGGGATATCCATGTCGCACTGCGGCCTAGCGGTTGCGACAGTGGCTGGGCGTTGTTGGCAGTAATGCACCTTTGCTCGTAGCCAGAATGGTTAAATAGCGTCACTTAGACTCGGGGCGTGGCCTCATCCATTGCATGCGTGGTTAGGTGGCCCTTCTTATCAGCATTTATGACGACAATTTATCTAGATCGTAATTTCGGTAGGACTGCACTTCAACTGGGAGTGGGACACCATCGTTGAATGAGGCGTAAAGCCTCTAGCGATGGCCGCCCTCGTTGCTTGTGGGGCCGCCACTGCGGCGGAGGAACTTTGAAGGAAAGCAATTCATGAACGGACCATTGATG
>PIVW01000691.1 GCA_003353825.1 Chloroflexota bacterium | reverse complement strand
GCCGATGTGATGGTCTGGGTGGAAGATCACATGCATGCCAGCCTGTGGCGGTGGGACGGTAACGCCTGGCAATCACAGGGCGATCTCGATGCATCGAGCTTCCGTGTAACGGTCGGCATGCCCGACAGCTATACGGACATTCTTCTACCGTTTGGCAGCCTTGGCATCGCCGATCCGGGCTCTGCCGCCCTGGGCCTCTTGGCTGTGGCCACAGAAGAGGATGCCCTGGACCTTTGGTCAACCATGCCAGTGCGTAATCCTGTAAATAGTGAACGCGTGGTCAATCCCATAGCCGCCCAGACGGAGGACAGTACCTTCGCCCTGGCCCGCGCTTATTTCTGGAACAGCCTGGGAAGTGGACTCTGTCCCAACGGCCGGCTCAATCCTGATGGCAGCGGTCCTGGCGGTGGCCCCTTTGCCGACAGCGATCTCAAATTCTCGCTCACAGCAAATCCGGTGGGTACGACCTACAACTTTGTCGACGATGACATGGCTTGGCTGTGGACGGTGTTATTTGGATTTGAAAAAGTTCCCGATGTGCTCAGCAAAGTATTCCGCTTCATGGACACCAGTCATCCCCCCCTCGGTGATGGCGATGAAGTAACCTACACGATTACCTATATGAACAAAGGTACTGAGGCGGCCACAGGCGTACAGTTGGTGTTGGATTCCTGGTTCAGCCTCAACCTGCCTGAGGGCGCGACTATCCAACAGGATGGAGCGCAACGCCTGGTGGTGGACATAGGTGAAATACCGGCAGGAAGCGAGAGCACTATCGATATTGTGGCCAAGGTGGATGTGAGCGGAATCGGCCGGGCACGCCATGAGCACTGCCTGCAAGTATTCCCCGTCGGTTCATGTACTTCGCAGCTAACCTGGGCCGTTCTCGATATCGCCGCCTACGATGATCAAAGTCCCTACGACCCCAGTCAGGCACCATGGGCTTCAGCGCCAATTGAGTGGATGTGGAGCGACCATGAGGTGGATATTGCCCCGCCCAATGCGGTGGGTATCGATTCGCCCTCCGATGCTATCGGCACCGGTCCCGTCACAGTGAGAGGATATGCCTACGACCAGTCGGCCGTACCCCTTATTGAGCTGGAGGTGCGTGATGGCAATGGCGCAATCCAAAGCATCCAGTGCCCGCAGACCTCACCTCTGACTGAGCGTTGGCAGTGTATCTGGGATCCGGGATCTGTGGCAGATGGCGCCGTCTTCGAACTACGGGCAATGGCAGTAGATGAATACGGCCAGGTAAGTGTCTGGTCGGACTGGGTAACAGTAGCCGTTGACACCACCCCGCCCGTGTTGACAGTTGAACCGGGCGTAGACGGCCAGACCCTTGGCCCTGGCGTTCATTTACTTAAAGGTACGGTTAGTGACGAATATGCCGGCGTTACTGTGCAAGTCTGTGCAGTGGACGAAAGCTGTTCGCGATTCGATGCCAAAGCAACGGATGTGGCAGGTGTAGAGAGCTGGGCGGCCCATCTGCCTGCGCCTGGAACAGCCACACCTGATGGCCTGCAGCAAACCCTCACGATCTATGCGATTGATGCCGTAGGCAACCGTTCACACGAACCTATCACCGTCACTTACATGCTCGACACCGTACCTCCCGAAGTCGAAGTCACGACCGTGATTGAGGAGGTAGAAATGAATATGGAGGGACTCATTCTCGCCGGCACCGCCTCCGACGGCAGCGCTTTTGACGTTCATGTGCGCCTGCGCAAGCCTAGCGGTGTATCTCAGAGCTTTATCACCACTGTACACGATGGCTCCTGGTCATTCCGCCACACCTTCTCATCACCCGGCACTTACAAGATATGGGCACAAGCGAGCGATGTGGCTAGTAATATCAGGGCAAGCGAAACGTATGAGATCAGCGTAGTGTCGGGATTCTCTGAGCACCTGTATCTGCCCATGATAACTGAGGGATCGTAGTCCCGCCGGAAGATAAATCCTACATAACAGCGCCCGACGAATCGGACTGGCCGGTTCGTCGGGCTATACGTCGTCACATGAAATTGGACAGATTAGGCCCAAAATAGTGAAGAGATACTGTGTAGTATAGTGGCAAATGGATAAGCAGTTCCAGCAGCTCTTCCGTCCCTTACCAGCCAGAACTCGTATGATCTCTTTTTTCTGTATTGCCCGAATCTCTCCACTTATGATTGGTACTAATTTCGGGAGGCCTACCCAACCAGTCTGAATGAAAGAATGTTGAGTGTTTCAAGAGTAGCTATATAGTGGAAACCAATGACATCGATTGAAAAGAAAACGACCGTTATTTTCAACCAAGTCTGACACAGAATACGCTCGACTATTGTAGCGTAATTGCGCTTACGTAATATCTGATAACACCTTTTCTTTGCAAACAACAATATGATGGGAAAAAGAAAGTGCGCGGCTTAAAACTGATAGTGTAGCTCACAGGATTATATTGTCGCTGATGACCAAGTCGTTCTGACTGGACGTAAAAAGGCACACATGCATGACTTCATCATGCTGTCATTTTCCTGACCGACGATTTGCCACACATCAACGCTTCCATATTTTATGATAAGCACCCCAAATAAGATGTATGGTAGGACTGCACTTCAACTGGGAGTAGGACACCATCGTTGAATGAGGCGTAAAGCCTCTAGCGATGGCCGCCCTCGTTGCTTGTGGGGCCGCCACTGCGGCGGAGGAACTTTGAA
>PIVW01001421.1 GCA_003353825.1 Chloroflexota bacterium | reverse complement strand
AGCGATCGGCTCTGGCGGCACCGCTGGACAAGGATATGGTCAGGGATCACAAAAAGCGCTGGCTTTTCTGCCCCGCCAGCATACAGATTTCATTTATTCCGTCGTGGGCGAAGAATTCGGTTTCCTCGGTAGTATGGGAGTGCTGACACTATTTGGTGTCTTCCTATTACGGGGGACCTTCCTTGCCAGGCGAGTGAGATCCCGATTTGGCAGTGTGGTGGTCATGGGGGTGATCAGTATGATCTTCTACCACATGGCGATTAATGTTGCGATGACCCTTGGTCTCGCCCCGGTGACGGGATTGCCACTGCCCTTTATGAGTTTCGGCGGATCGTTTATAGTGACCGCCCTGGCCGCCGTCGGTTTGTTGATCGGTATGGTGGCCCGTAAGGATGAATACTAAGGAGTTGTAAGTTGCTACCCATTCTATTGGAGATCGGGCCGTTAAAAGTACACGCCTATGGCGCCGCCCTAGCGCTGTCGTTCTTACTCGGCAGTTTTTGGGTGACCAGCCGTTCCCGCAAGCTGGGCTATCGTGATGATCATATGATGGAACTGTTTTGGTGGATTCTGATCAGCGCCTTGATCGGCTCTCGGATCTACTACGCCTTCCAACATGCCTCCGACTTCAATGACAATTTCCTCGAGATTTT
>PIVW01001420.1 GCA_003353825.1 Chloroflexota bacterium | reverse complement strand
CAGTCGCGCTTGGGACACATTCATGACCCTTTCCCAAACCGCCAAAAAACTAGACGTCAGCTTCTATCACTACATCCATGACCGCATCTCTGCTGCCTATGCCCTCCCCAGTCTCGCCAGCTTGATCTTCGAACAAGCTCATACCACGGAATTGGATTCTTCTTGGTTACCTCCCTAACTATGAGATTGCTCATTGTCTTTCGATCTATTCAACTCCTTCTACACTAGCTTGGCTCTTTGACCCGGGTGCGACCGCCGTTTTGCTCCGAGCTCTCCTCAGTCCTTGCGGGTCTCTTCCCCGGATTATTGAGAAGATACCGCATCAGTACATGACTGACCTGATCAAACAGGGCTACGATATGCACGCAGTCGCCACCGCCAATATCGCTGTAATCCCACACCATCACCACCGGCTCTCCCCCAGTGCCTCAACCTCAAAGCATATCGCAATCCGAAAACTTCAACCGGTCCTGGAATCGCCTGATCCAGCGCTACGCCCGATAATTCTTGACAAATCCGTGAGCAACTCCAGAAGGTAGCACCGCAGTTGAACTGGGAGTATGACGAAACTTGACGGAAACGGGTTCATGAGCAAACCTTTCTGAAAATCGCCACATCATCAGAGAGGTCATCATGAACCCGCAAGAGCAATT
>PIVW01000690.1 GCA_003353825.1 Chloroflexota bacterium | reverse complement strand
AGCCATAACACCATAACAATAACTGTGTCAGGGGACAATAGCGTCGGTGCATCTTCTCCGAAACTGCTGCCGTGCCTGCGCCGTTGCCTCTGACTGCAGCAATTTAGCGGATGGATTGCAATATATATTGCCCGATAAGTCCATTGGTACCGTGATCCCCGTGACCTGCCACGATGGGTGGACCATATTGGATGGCTCGTTAACGCCGAACATATTCGACTATTTTAGCTCCTATTCCATCTCGCATAGGGACGATACCGTGATATTGCCCAACACCGACGACCATACTTCGTGGCGGAACTGGTATATGCCCGCCGATGAAAATACGCTATTTCGGGTCGCTATCGACTGCGATCAATGTCTGGCAGACGATAATGAAGCTACTATGTGGGGCGACAACACTGCGTACTATGCCACTGGCGATTATTTGTGCTTTTATGTGCGCAAAATGGACAATTTATGCTCGATATCGGATGTGTACTGCAATGTGTGTGACGACCCAAACATGAAAACGTACCAACAGCCCATTGACGACGACGACGATGATTCGGCGACGTATCCGCTATGGGAACAGTGCAAATATGTGCGTTTTAATGCAGACATAGAGTCGAACCCGGACCATTATTACTGTACTCATCGCGAACCCTTCGTATGGCCCGCATTGGGCAAAGATGGCACGGGATGCACCTGCTACAAACCAGGCAATGCTGCGGACAGTGTGTATTATGACGTATCTCTGTCTCAGGCAACGGGGCAATTCGAGACGGCTGAAAACGAGGCGTATACCGCCTTGGAAGAGGCGTCGGAATACATCTATGTGTT
This sequence comes from Chloroflexota bacterium, assembly GCA_003353825.1. The sequence goes on along the minus strand of PIVW01000690.1, from coordinate 1,880 downwards.
CCTGAATGGCGAGGACTTTTTGCACGGTACATATCGTATAACGCATCCAGGCACATATGTGATTACAGAAGACATTGTGTTCGATTTTAACGCGCCGTCTGCGGAGGTCCAGGCTGCGGAGGGTTGGTCGCCAAACGATTTCAACGAGGATGGCGATGTGTGGTGGTGGCCGCGTACGGATCAAGAGGCAGACTATCCCGGTGCCTCTACCTTTTACAACCCATTCACATTGGGCTATTTTGCAGGCATTTCGGTGGAAACTAGCGATGTCACTATCGATTTAAACGGACATTCGCTGGCTATGAGCGACAGTTTTTATGTCCAACAACGCTTTTTCAGCTTAATCGAACTGGCAAATCGGCCCTTTGCGCCCGGGAAAGGCGCAGCGAATTGGGGCTGGATCACGCATTATGCGTCGAATGTGATTATTAAAAACGGAGAGCTGGGCTTATCGTCGCACCATTGCATCCACGGCAACTTTCTGAATAATGTGCTGATTTCCGATGTAAGAATGTCGCAGTTTGATGTGGCTGGCTTTGGCTGCGGACAGTGCATAAAAGTGACGTTGTCCAATTTGGACATCGGGCCGCAACACCAAAGCATCCCCGTACTGGGCAGGTATACGCACGCACGGTCTGCCCTGCCGCGGTTGAAGTATTTGAGCGAGCATTACGGTGATTGGAGTGTGCCTTTTTGGGACAGATCGCCCACCATCGCCTCGCTGGTGGATCGGTTGATCAGTCAGATGGATATGGTGTACAATTACGTGATCAATGGGGAAGTCCCAGACGCGGCAGACACGGCGGAATGGCTGGAAGCGAAGAAGCTGTTTATTAATGAGGCGGGCTATCAAGACGCGTCTGCTTCGTACGGCATTGTGTTTGCCGGCGGTGCGGCAGTGTCTGCCATCGGGACACGCATCGAAAACGAAGGCGACATTTTGATTGAAAATGTGCGCGTTCACGGACTGAGGTCGCATGTGATGGAAAAGTACAAAGTGTACGGAACGAGCACCACGGTGACTATGCGCGGCTTTTTCCGCGATACGTTTGATTGGGAGGCCATGACGGACGATTTCAGCGACTTAGAGACGGCGAAGTATGTCGGCAACGCCTATGAGGACATTATGATGGCGATCGTGCTGAATGACGATATTTCGTCAGATTGGTCCTTTTTGTATACGACGCAGATCGAGCAGTACATCAAAGATTGGGTGGTGAGCGGCGACGGCAGCAGCGCCACGGGCCCCGATTTGGAGCGATGGCTGGATATTCATTGCGGGACCGACATTCAGGTCCATTCGGTCAAAGGCGTGATCGGAGTACGCGTGGATGGCGCGGACAATTTGCAGATTAACAATCTGGAGATATATGATTTGTTATCTACGTCGGAACTGGGCAGTATGCGCTGCGGCGAGTACACCGCGCCGATGATTGCCGGCGAAGAGACCTATATTCAACCGGGCTATAATGGGCACAGAGTGCACGGCTTAACTACGGTGTACACAAACGGCTATGTGCAGGATGTGCACATTCATGACTTGGCCTCGTTGTACGGCAATGTGTATGGTCTGCGCATCTTTGATGGCTGTGACATTGAGCTAAAAGGGGATATTCAGGTTGATAACCTTGAAGCGGGTGCGTTTGATTTCGATTTGAACGATGTTGACATGAGTTTTATGTTGGAATCGGATACGAATCCACTGCCGCAAGCATGCGGTGTCTATTTATATTCGGATGCAGATAATATTAATTTTGACGAAAGCACAAACATTTTGTCACAGAACGTGATTGGTTATCGGCAGTGTGGCGGCGAGAATGTCATTCGAGAGGATGAAAATGATTATTTTGTGTCGCAATCGGTGGGGGAATGTAGTAATT
>PIVW01000164.1 GCA_003353825.1 Chloroflexota bacterium | reverse complement strand
TGAATGGCCTGCGTGTGATTTCTTCTCAAAGTAGGCGCTGATGGCCTTTCGCAGCCCAAGTATATGCATTTCACTCAACACGGCCGCTGAAGTCCCAAAACAATGTTCGCACACTGCGTTCACAATCCGTTCACATTGATCTGGCATAGTGACTTACAACTCAAGCAGACATCGTTCGTAGGTTAGCTCAGCCATATGTCTCGACGCCCACCTTTCCCGTACCAATTTTGGTACTGATTACGTCAGCATAACCTATCAATCCATAACACCTCAACAGATGGAGTAATCCAAGATGAACCGTAATAAAGTACTTGCAATAACCACTCTCTTCGTACTCTCGCTTGTAGTCTTCGCCGGTGCAGCTCTGGCGCAAGGCCCAGACACAAACAATCCCAATGATGGCTGGATTGGCCAGATGCAACGGTGGATGGGCCCCGAAGCCTGGGGCGAGATGATCCAGCACATGACGCAAACCCACGCACCTGAATTTACAACCGAGATGTTACAGAAGATGGGCGAAACTGGCGACTGTCATGAGGATGGTGATTTTGAAGACATGATGAACGGCGGTCATACAGGCTCTGACATGAACAACGGCATGATGAGCGGTGGCCATATGGGATCAGACATGGGCGGCGGCATGATGAGCGGCGCTTATGGCACGATGATGAACTCGACCTTCTAACTCCCTCCGTGCATGATTCTAGTTAAAACGATCGGCGCCGACAAACGCCGGTCGTTCTTAATTGCGTAGCTTAGGGGTTGATAACTTATTTTCCTTGAAAATATTCATCAGGTTTGGCATCCGCATCCGGGATGGAACTGGCTAGCTGCCTTCGCTCACTAGCGGGTCTATCATAAAGTTAGTATTCTAGGCACTGTCATCAGATGCGGTAATCCATTTTGGGAAGGGTGTCTGGAAACAAGAGTAGATCGCTCGCGCAGTAAATCTTCATCATTTTGTATTGGTCAGATACACTTTGAACAAATGACTTTCCTCTTTTTCGGAGTCGACATCCCCGAATGACGGGATTTCACCTGAGAAAAATGTTCGAAACTGAGGATGCCCATTCCGCCGTCGATGTGCAATATATGTCTGACCAATACAAAATCTTCATCATTTCGTCACAAAAACTTCAAAGACGCTTCAAACTCGGCGGCTAGACTTGAGTCTGTCGGCGGGTTCGTAAACTGATCGTATGCGATGACTTGCCTCTCAAGTTGATTTCGCACTCCCTAAGGAGATTACTAACATGTCACCAAGAAACATTCACTACCAATTCACAACTCGCAGTCAATTATCGTATGAAGCTGCCGTAGCCCATGTCACGGCTGAACTTTAAAAGAAACGTTTTGGAGTACTCACTCAGATCGGGGAGAGTCATCTCTTATTTTTACGTCTTAACGCTTAAGGCCGTTCCAAGAAAAAGAATCCCGAATCATGGAGCAGTAGGTGAAATGGTAACGAACCATTTTTCAAGGCCATCGAGTCGCTCAAGACTTGGCAATTCTTCATTCGTGTATCCCCTCTGAACTATCAACTGCTCTCGCATTTCTCGCACGCTCAAACGCGTGTAGAGCCGCTGACTTTGAAATGTAGCATCCGTTTGGCTCTTCATATCTGCAAGCAGATTTGGCAACGTTTCCTCCACTCGTTTGCGACCTTGATTCTCCCTAACATCTCGAAAATCTAGGCCGCTTTCCAATTCCTGACTACCTTTCTGCATCGTCTTGAAATCCCAACCCAACTCTCTGGCACAATAGGAAAGCCCTCCACGCACCATGTCGGCAACAATACCCGCCATGAACTTCCGACGGGCGCTTCCCTTCAAATGCTTTGCTGCTTCTTGGTATGTCTTCTTCAATGTCTCTGATAGGATGATCTGCATCTTGCTCTCCTGAACTCTTTTACACTACTCTCTCCCTATCTTTCATGGATTCAAAATCTTGGAACGGCCTAACTAGGTGAGGTTACTCTTATGACTCGAAAAACTCTGTTCCTAACTGGCATTCTCTTCGTCCTAACTCTGTTCTTCGTCGCATGCGGCGGGAATGAACAACAAACATCCTCAGGCGCTGCGCCCGTCAAAAACGACGATGGTTACACCGACATCGATGCTCAAGAGCTGGCGGCTATGCTACAGGCCAAAGACTTTTACTTGGTCAATGTCCACATCCCATTTGCCAGTGATATACCTCACACAAATGTCTCTATTCCCTACGACCAAATCGAGCAAAATCTTGATCAACTGCCCGGCAAAGACGACTCAATCGTTCTCTATTGCAGCAGTGGTTCGATGAGTACAGTGGCGGCTAAGACCCTGACCAAACTGGGCTACACCAATGTCATGGAATTGGACGGTGGTTTCAGCGCCTGGGCGGACGCTGGGAACGCCCTTCTGGAACGCTAAACCCGTTTCGAAACGAGTCCACGGGACAACACCATGTATTACGAAAAATCCGTTAACCGTAGACAATTCTTGAGCTTGATGGGTGCGGGCGCCGCCCTGGCCTGGACTGGCCTTAAACCCGCCTCAGCCTCCCTGCTGGACAAGAGGCTGCCAGGCCTCGGTAGCTCCACCAACTTCAAGCCTGATGTTGAACTGGCCCTACGTGCTGTCGAAACCCAAGTATCGATCCTGTCTGGCATCCCCACGCGTGTGTGGAGCTATGATGGTGAGCTGCTCAAAGGCGATCCCGCCAATCTGCAGAACCTGCTGGACTCGTACCTGGGTCCAATCATACGAGTACAAACTGGTCAAAAAGTGCGAGTTCACTTCATCAACCAACTTTCTGAACAGAGCATCGTCCATCGACCCGAGACATCCCTTACCCTTCAGCCGGGGACCTATCGCTTCCGAGTGCTCAACGGCTTAAACGCCCGTATGTTCAAACTAGGTTGGCAGGACGGACAAGCGCTCACCGTGATCGCTACCGACGGTGGCTTACTCAATGTGCCGGTACAGCGAGATTACGTCACGCTAGCCCCAGGCGAACGCGTGGAACTCTTGGTGCAACTCAGCGAAAGCCAAGCCGGTCTACCTCTGCTCATGCAAAGCCATCATTTCTCCGATGGGATGAGCGGGATGCCCGGCGACGGCATGAATCCCATCCTGCCCAATGGCGACGCATTCGATGTATTGAGTGTACAGGTCGCCGGCGAATCGCCTGCCCATCATACGTTCTTGCCTAGTGTGATTGCTGGGCTCAGGGGAACGTCTTCTGTGACGAACACGCCAAAGGCAATGCCCATGAAGGGCATGACCAAAAGGGCGAGCACAAGGGCCACGCCGATCATACCGGTCATGAGATCATGTTCCGTAACCGCTTCTGGATCAGTTTGGTCCTCAGCATTCCTGTACTGATCTGGAGCGAGTCTCTGCAAAACTGGCTCGGTTACTCTGCTCCGGAATTTCCCGGCAGTTGGCTTATCGTGCCAGTCTTATCAACCATCATCTTCGCCTACGGTGGTCTGCCTTTTCTGCGCCAGTCTTCGTGGGAATTACGCGATCGCAAGCCGGGCATGATGACCCTGATCTCACTGGCGATCACGGTGGCCTATGTCTACAGCATGGCTACGCTGGTCTGGGATTTGGGCGAGGATTTCTTCTGGGAGTTGGTGACTCTGATCGACGTGATGTTGCTGGGTCACTGGATCGAGATGCGTAGCATTCGTCAGGCTTCCGGTGCTCTCGATGCCCTGGCAAAGCTGATGCCGGACACCGCCGAGGTGATTATGCCTGATGGCAAAGTCATGGAACATGCCACTAGTGACCTCAAACTGAATGACGTCGTCCTTGTCTGGCCCGGCGCCAGCGTGCCCAGCGATGGCAAAGTGATCGACGGCGAATCCGATGTGAACGAAGCGATGATTACCGGCGAATCCCGCTCTGTGAAGAAAACGCCCGGGACGAAATTGGCAGCGGCACGGATGTGGCCGTAGAATCGGCCGGACTGATCTTGGTCAAGAGCAACCCCATGGACATCGCCCGCATTCTTAAGCTCAGCCAAGCCAGCTACCGCAAACAGACTCAAAATATGTGGTGGGGCGCCGGTTACAACATCCTCATGATCCCGTTAGCTGCCGGCATCCTGGCCCCCTGGGGCATCATGCCCTCGCCGGCTATAGCTGCCTTCCTCATGTCGGCCAGCACGGTCATCGTCGCCATCAATGCTCAGACTTTACGAAGAGTGCAGTTGGGCAATTAACTGCCAGATCATCATTCGGAGGAATCCTGTCTATGCTCAAACGAATCGGATTGTTTCTTGCCCTTGCCCTGACGGGCTTCGTGCTGTTAACGGCCTGCGGCAGCAGCGAACCGGCCGCTTCGGAGGTGAAGCTAGCTCCCGAATCGGCCCTGCCCGCCGACTTAAGCGATGCCCCCGCCGAAGTCAAAGAAGCCTATCGCTTCGCCATCGCCAACAAAGAACTGTTGGAGCAAATTCCCTGTTTCTGCGGCTGTGTCAACGTCGGTCACACCTCGAATTACGCCTGTTACGTGGCCGAAGATGGCGGGCCGGGCACGATTCTGCAATTCGACGACCACGCCCTTGGCTGAGGGATCTGCGTCGATATCACGCGTGACGTGATGAAAATGCTCCCTGAAGGTAAGACCTTCGCAGAAATGCGCGAAGTGATCGTCGCCCGTTATGGAAATCTGGGGCCGTCTACCGATCAGTAAGCAGTTTCCACTAATCAGTAGTCAGTAGACCGGGTTGCCGACCTCTAACTTCCGCTCTCTGACCCCCGACCTCCGCACAAATGCGCCCCACCATCCTCGCCGCCCTCACTATTCTGCTGGCTCTGGCCGTCCTGCTTCTTCCGATACCGCTGGCCGAAGCGGCGCCGGTTGAGCATCACATCGAACTCGACGCTCGTATGTTCGCCTTTTCGCCTAGCCGTGTGCAGGTTAAGCGGGGCGATACCGTCAGCATCACCCTGTACTCCGAAGATGTCGTTCATGGCGTCTACGTCGATGGCTACGATATGAACATAACCGCCGTGCCAGGAAAACCGGCTCAGGCCAGTTTCGTGGCCGACCGCCACGGTAAATTCCGCTTTCGTTGCTCCGTTACATGCGGCTCTCTCCATCCCTTCATGATCGGCGAACTCGTCGTCGGCCCCAACTTGCCCTTCTGGCGGGCGAGTGCGGCGTTACTCGTCGTGGTAGTCGGGACGATGATAACGTTGGGCGTGAAACGTGATGAAGTAGTCAAGAAGATCGGTCGTGCGGAATCCCGAACTCGGAACCCGGAATGATTGACACACATAACTCATGAAACCTGACGCCCTTCCCACTATCCGCCCAGACTCCTCCTGGCGATTCGACCTCACTCGTATCCCCTGGATCTATCGGGCACTGCGCTGGCGGCCTGTGCAATTCATGCTGGTGTTGATCACCCTGGCCTTCTTCGTGCTGGCCATCCTTACCAGTTTCTTTGGCACGCCCGTCGGCAACCGCAACTTCGCCATCATCTTCGTATGGATTGTGTGGTGGGCGCTGGTGATCATCCTCATGGTTCCGGTACTGGGCCGGGGCTGGTGCGCCATCTGCCCCATCCCCGCACCGGGTGAATGGATGCAACGTCAGAGCTTTGTTCATCCCCGCCGCCGCAAGTTGTGGACGCTGGGTAAACGCTGGCCGCGCCAACTCAAGAACATCTGGCTGCAAAACATCTCCTTCCTCATGGTCGCTCTATTCTCGGCCATCATCCTCACCCGGCCTGCCGCCACCGGTATCGTCCTTCTGGCCTTCATCTTGGTGGCGATGGGGCTGAGTCTGGTGTACGAGCGCCGCACCTTCTGTCGCTACGTCTGTCCGGTCGGCGGTTTTATCGGTCTCTACAGTATGGCCGCCCCCATTGAGCTGCGCGTCAAAGATATCGACGTTTGCCGAACGCACGATAGTAAAGACTGCTATCTGGGCAACGAACACGGCTTCGGTTGCCCCTGGATGGTATTCCCCGGTAACTTGCAACGCAACACCTACTGCGGCCTCTGCACCGAATGCATGAAGACCTGTACGATGGACAACGTCGCTGTCAATCTGCGCCTGCCCGGCCTCGACTTCTTTGTTGCCAAACAACGGCGGCTGGATGAAGCATACAAGGCCTTCATCATGCTGGCCTGCGCTCTGGCCTACTCGGTCGTCCTGCTCGGCCCCTGGGGCCTGCTCAAAGACGCCGCCAACTTCGTCCGCATCGACTGGTGGCTGCTTTACGTCGCCGGATTCCTCGCCCTTAACCTGCTCATTCTGCCGGGCATTTTCTATCTTGCCACCGCTGCCAGCCGCAAGCTGGGCGATCTCCACCAGATTTCCGCCCGTGCCCATTTCATCGATCTCTCCTACAGTCTCATCCCCCTGGGTCTGGCCGCCTGGATCGCCTTCAGTCTCGGCTTCGTGCTTGTCAACATCAGCTACGCCCTGCCTGTCATTGCCGATCCCTTCGGCTGGGGCTGGAACCTGTTTGGGCTGCGCGACGCTCCCTGGACGCCCATCGTCCCCGACCTCGTGCCCTATCTTCAGGTTCCCGTCCTCCTCGGGGGTCTCGCCTTCGCCCTCTACACGCTCTGGCGCATCCTAGGCGAACGAACGCAGACTCGTCTCACCCTCGCAGCCCTCCCCCCTCCCCCCTGCCCTTTTCCTCAGCCTGGCCACCTTTGGGTTCTTGTGGCTTTATTTGGGATGAAACGTAAAGACGTGACACCTGAAGCCAGCATATACCTGACCTTTCGGTCTCGTCCGGAACGCATCGCCCTGGCGTTTGTGCTGCTGGTGCTGGTGGGGATTCCCCTGGTCGCACTCGGCTACCAATACCTGTTGCGACCGGCGCTCGCTCCCGTACGGATGATCGAGCTGACGGGGCGACTGCCTACGTCCGAGCAGGGCGGCTGGACGCCAGAGACCATCGACGTGCAACGGGGCGAGTATGTGCGTCTGCGCATCACCAGCGCGGACGTCGTGCATGGTTTCGCTATCCCCAAGTTGGGTATCGAAACCGATGGCTGGGTGCAGCCGGGAAAAGTCCAGGAAATAGAATTCACAGCCGAGCAGGCCGGCCGCTACGAATTCCTCTGCACTGTCTGGTGCGAGGCCGGGCACTGGCGCATGCGCGGCACGATTCAGGTTATCGACCCGGACGACGCCGTCGCTTCCGCCCGTGATATCTCGCCTCCGTCCACCAATTGGGTCGCGTCCGGCATCGACATCGACGCCGAACACCCTGGTGAGTTTGTGCCATCCGCTCAGCCCAACGCCGCCCGCGGGGCCGAACTGTGGGCGATATTGAGCGGGCGCACCATCACTGACCATTTTTCTGATCTCGATCTTCGTCTGCTCACCCCCAGCGCCGCCTTCGCCCGCATGTCTTTACCCGAGACTGAGGCCGGAGCGATTGCCAGCAGCCTGAGCGAGTCTGAACGCTGGGACGTGGTGGCGCATCTGTGGAAGCAACAGAGCACGCCGCCAATGCGAGAATTGGGAGAACGTCTGTATCAACGCGACTGCACCGGCTGTCACGGCCTTTCCGGCAAGGGCGACGGTCCCGGCGCTGCCTCTATCGAGCATAGTGAAAACGAACACGCTGACATGGAAATCGCTGTTTCCGACTTCACTGATCTCACGGCGCAGGCGGGCGCGTCCGACATGATCTATTACGGCAAGCTGGTGCGGGGCGGCATGGGCGCCTCCATGCCCTATTGGGGCACGATCTACACCGAGGACGAACTTTGGGCGTTGATTGCATATCTCAGAAGCTTCATCGATTCGTCATAAAACCTTCAATATGGCGTCATATCTTGCGAGTAAAATGGCATTCAGACACAGGAGGCAATCAATCGTTTCATAACAGCTCATGAAAAAAACAACCCAACCACCCAATCGTCACAGCCGTCCGATTCAAACTGACCCTGAACCACGAAAGTGGCTATGGGGAGTGCTTATAGGTGCAGGTGTCCTGTTGCTTACTGTCGTGGTATTTTTGGCTTTTGGACAAAGCCAGCCAGGCAGCACAGTTAGTGCGCAGGGTCCTCGCCTTGAAGTTGACCAGATGACCGTCGATTATGGCCAGGTGAAATATAACACGCCTATACAGACAGTCTTCAAACTGCACAATATCGGCGACGCCCCCTTGGTCATTCAAAAGAAGCCACAGGTCGAACTTATCGAAGGCTGCTGACCGCCCAACGCCGTCGTCAGTTCGACGACCATCAAGCCTGGAGACAGCGCCACCATCGCCCTGCAATTCACTATGCATGCTGGCATGGATGGCCCACACGAGTTTCGGGTGCATGTCAACACCAACGATCCTGAGCAGCCCGAAACGCAACTGACTGTCCTTTCCGACTGGGTGCCATAGCGCCCAAATCGTCGTCAGTCCAAAACCGAAACAGCGCCCGCTTTGATTATTGCGAGTGCTGTTTTTTTGTCGATTGAACGGGCAAAACGAAGGAAAACACGCTTCCTTTTCCCGACCCCTCACTCTCTGCCCAGATGCGACCGCCATGTGCTTCGACCAACTGTTTGGCGATAGCAAGGCCCAGCCCCGTGCCGCCACTGCCTCGAGCCCGAGATTTGTCTGTCCGGTAGAAGCGCTCGAAGAGGTTAGTCAAATCCTCTTTCGGGATGCCCTCACCTGTATCCCGTACTGAAACCTGCACCCAGTCATTGCCCTCGCCCACTCCATCCTTCTCACATATGACTGTACACCGCACATTAACCTCTCCCGCCGCCGGAGTGTGCTGAAGGGCGTTGACCAGCAGATTGCCCAAGACTTGCACCAGCCGCTGCTCGTCGCCAGAGACAACAGGTAGGTCGGGTTTGGTGCTGGTCGTTATAATGACGTTATTATCGCTTGCCTGTACCCGGAAACTCTCGCTAACCCGTAGCACCAGCTCACCCATATCCAGTTCACTGTGCTCCAGTGTCAGTTGTCCTGCTTCAGCCAGAGAGAGCACCCGCAGGTCGTCGACCAGACGAGCCATCATGAGTGTGTCTTGATGTAGCAGCTCGATATTCTGGGGCGAAAGCTCGTAGTAGCCATCGAGCATTGCCTCAAGGTTACCCTGCATCAAACTCAGGGGCGTGCGCAACTCGTGGGCGATGTCGCCTACCATGTTGCGGCGCAAAGTTTCCTGCCTGACCAACGAATCAGCCATGCTATTGAACGAGCCAGCCAGCCTACCTACTTCATCTTGACTGCGAACCGGCACACGCTGTATCAGGTCGCCGGACGCCAGGGCCTCTGCGGCGGCGGTCACTTCGGACACAGGTCGGGTGATTTTGAAAAATAGTAGGGAGCCCAAGATGAGAGCCAGCCAGCCCACCGCTATCGCCGCCAGAAACACGGCCAGATTGACCGAGTGTAGAAAATCGGCGTCCAAGGGATTGAGCGCTGGTTCGATCATGGATCCCACCAGCACCGTGCCCACGCGACGGTCTGCCACGACTATGGGTTGACCAACAGCCAGATGCTCGTCAGGATGACGTTGCCCTACTTGCTCGTTCGCGGTATCGGCTACGACCACACCCTCGGCGTTAGTCAGCACCACTCGGTCCACGCCCATGCCGCTTCCTCGCATCATCTCGACCATCTCACCGGCCGTAATTCCTCCCATCATGCCTTCGCCCATCATGCCTTCGCCCATCATCATCTCGTGCCCCACCTCTGGCAGTGTCTGGGTCCCCAGAACACTTTCCACGCCCGACCAATCTCCCTGACGAGCATAATAACTCGCCAGTACCCCAGCCAGTTCCTGTGCCTGCAACAAATCACCATCTCGTACAAGGCGTTCAAATTGTGATGACACAGCCAGATTCACTACAAGGATAATGATAATCACGCCCACGCCGATGATGAGAGCGAAGATTCCCATCAATTTCAGCCACAGGCTTTTACGCATCGCCCGGCTCTAATTCGGCCAGCTTATAGCCCACGCCTCGTACAGTGATAATGTAGCGAGGATGTCGGGGGGTGTCTTCCAGGGCTTTACGCAGATTCTTGATATGTGCGTCCACGGTGCGTTCGTAACCTTCGAAGGCCTCGCCCTGTACAGCATCCAGTAATTGCATACGGGTGAACACTCGGCCGGGTTGCCGAGCCAGGACGGCCAGCAAGTCTAGCTGCACGGTGGTTAGATCCAGAGGGCGATTGGACAGCATCGCTTGACGTTTGCCAAGGTCAACACGTAGGTCACCGACAATGATGAATTCGGCTGCTGGCGAAAGACTAGCTTCGGCTGGCGCCGTACGACGCAAGACTGCTCGCACACGTGCGACCAATTCCCTGGGACTGAAGGGTTTGACGACATAGTCGTCGGCGCCCAATTCCAGACCCACCAGTCGGTCGGTTTCCTCAACGCGTGCAGTAAGCATGATGATGGGGACGTTGCCGCTTCGGCGCATCTCACGAGCCACATCTAGCCCGTCGATTACAGGCAACATCAAATCTAGTACTACCAGATCAGGCTGTTCGCTGCGAAAGACGTGCAAGGCTTCCGCACCGTCGTAAGCGACGACTACCTGGTATCCTGCACCTTCGAGGTAGGTGCGTACCAGACCCACCATGCGCATTTCGTCATCGACGACAAGGATTTTTCGGGCCATTGGCAAAGCATATCACAGTTACCAAACGCAGACAGGTTCCGCCGCTAGCGTGAACCTATCTGCGCGTGGTAGGAGAAGGGATGGGGGATCAATCGTGGGCATCTGCGGTCATGCCGATGAAATCGCCGTGCCAGTTGTGATACCAGACTTGGCCGCTTGATCTGTTGACACTGAGCATACCGTCGATCTCGCCATCATTAAGTGTGTGCAGAGTGTAATAGCCATAGAAGTGGAGACTTATCTGTGGAGACTTATCTGTGGGTAACTGGAGCCAGCGTTCTTTCAAATCTTGAAGTTGTTTCCGGGAGCGATTGACGGAACGAGTGTGAAAGCGAAAACGGTCTCGATGAGAGCGTCCGCGCGTCCGCTCTTTTTCATAATCGCCAAGCGCCACGGTCGAGATGGCAACGACCGTTTCAGTTAAGGAATCGGGTCGGGGTATCAGTTCCCAGGCTCCTGAACGGAGGATGAGGCGGCGAGTGCCTCCTTTTTGGCCCGTGGTTCGCAACAAGTGCTGATTGAGTTTGCGAAACTCAATCTCCCGGCCATTATTGGTGCGAGGCAAGTCCGGGATGTCATACGA
>PIVW01001419.1 GCA_003353825.1 Chloroflexota bacterium | reverse complement strand
CTTTGTATATGTGTCTTGGCCAAGACAATTCTGCCGATCTTCGCGCCCCCTTGCGGGCAAGCAGCCAGAATGATCTGCTAAATCAGGCGATCGACGAAGCTATCGGGCGCAAGCCCAAGGGGCATGATTTTGTCATAGAGCGGGCTAGGAAAGCCCCGACCGTATCGCGCCATATGAGTGTCACAGGAGGATAGTACGCCGGCACATCGCGCCTTGCCAAAGGCCGGGGAGTTTCCGGTCAAATGTATCAATATCAACGTTCTTTGGTATAACTGGCGCATACGAGCGGGATGGTGATAGAAACCGTGGTGCCACAGCCTTCCTGGCTGGTGATTTCCAATTGTCCTTCGTGCAGCTCAACCAGCGAGCGGGAAATCGATAGCCCCAGACCCGATCCACTATGCGATTTGGTGAATTGATTTTCAACTTGCTCAAAAGGCCGGCCAAGCTTCTTAATATCATGGACCGGAATTCCAATCCCTGTATCGACTATCGAGATCTTCAGCTCGTTGGTTGCCTGCCTTGCACTCAGTGTCACCGTGCCTCCCTTGGGGGTAAACTTTACGGCGTTGGTGAGTATGTTGATCAGAACCTGTTTTAAGGCCCGCTCATCTGCAAACAATGAGATACCGCTCTCAACTTTGCGGATAATCGA
>PIVW01001418.1 GCA_003353825.1 Chloroflexota bacterium | reverse complement strand
GATTGGTCGATTGGTATGGGTAGGGCTTGATAACATCATATGTACAGCCTGCCAGGTATACCCTTCTACTTCTACTTTGATCCGTCAAAGTCCGAGTTCAGGACATCTAGACAGTGTCACGGCGGATATGTGCTGAACTTTTCTTCCGTCGTCGTCGATAAAAATTTGCTATCTACAGTTTAAAATTGGTAAAATGCCATCGTGTGGAAAGTCTACTGGATGACAAAGTCGAGGACAGCGCTCTTGAAATCGTCCTCGTCCTCAATGCCACTGATGGAGCCTGGCAGAGAGTTCCAGTCATTTATAGTTCGCGGGTGGAAGCTGAACTTATAGGCATCGATGTAGGTTGCTGGAGGGATGAATCGATGGTCGTTACCCCTCCGTGACTGGCGTGTAGACCGTTGGGCGGCGATGTTAATCGCAACCTTGCCATGGATGGCTTTGTGCAGCAGTGTCAATCGTTTGACCTTTCGGCGATCCTCTAGGGTGGCCCATCCAAGATCTTTGCGGAGGGCCGTGATGCTGGAGGATCGATCATATGTGTTGGTCACAAAACGAACAGCACGACGTTGGACCATTTCGAGCATGTCCGTGAGGTACTTGAAGCCCGGGTCGGTCCCAGGCAGCAGCAGCATATTCTAGGTGCGGCCTGACC
>PIVW01001417.1 GCA_003353825.1 Chloroflexota bacterium | reverse complement strand
ACAAGGTATCTATTATTCCCAGAGCAATCGGAGCCCTCGGTTACACAATGCAGCGACCGACAGAAGATCGCTTCGTGATTACTGAGGGTGAACTCATGAACCGGATGGTTGTTCTTATGGCCGGGCGGGCTGCCGAGCAGCTCATATTTGAGGAAATTTCCACCGGGGCCGTCGATGACCTGGCCAAGATAACCGACATCGCCCGCGAGCTGGTCGCCAAATTCGGTATGAGCAGTCAAATCGGTCAGGCTGTCTATGAGCGCGAAAGGTCAAAATATCTCGGCGAACAGTCGTTCGGGCTAACGCCAAGGGATTACTCTGAAGTGACCGCCGCCAAGATTGATGCAGAAATATCCCGCCTGATTGATGAGGCCTACGGCAAGGCTCTGGCACTTTTGAAAAATAACAAAAAGCACCTTGAGGAAGGTAGCGAACTCCTACTGAGCAGGGAGACAATCACCCCGGAAGATTATCCGCCGCTTATGCCTGCTAATACCAAGGACCGTTAATACCAACTCATAAGCTTGAGGAAGACCGCTGAAATTTCAAAGGGTTACACCGGTCTCAAATAACTGATGCCTATACCGCCCTGGTATAAAGTTGCGGCAGAATAATGGGGCATGGGCCCTCTTGCATTAATCTTAAGGCGGTCTCC
>PIVW01000689.1 GCA_003353825.1 Chloroflexota bacterium | reverse complement strand
AAGCAGTCTCCTTGTGTGTGTTTGGTTTTGTAATAAATGTCCAAATCTTACACGAGGTGCTGCTTTTCTTCCTCATTCAATTGTTAACGTGCTTTCTTCTTCTACTGAACCATGCCGGTGTTAGCCTTTTCAGCCTGAAGACCTCTGAGCCGGATGGCGGTTGTGCTATCGTAAGATACAGCGATAAATGCATCAGCACTCTTTGAATCTGTGATACTCAACTCACATATCGATCCGAATTCGAGGGTGGAACATGAGTCCGCAGTAGTAGTATAGGTTCCAGCAAGCGCTTCGGACAAAACATCTTCGATGTCATTGGTAAGAGTTGGTGTGGATACAGCAGGTACCGCGAGTGTAGGTCCTGCGGGTGAGATTGTGGTGCCATTCGCAGTCATGACAGATAGATAGATCGGAGAACCAGCACCGGGCGGACCTCCTAAGCCCAGAGACGACCAAGGGACGCTGACTTCCATGCTTATCGTCGAACCCAATGTGGTCTTCGCAACTGTTGGGGTAGTAAGAGGCGCAAAGTCTCCGGTATCGCCGGTAGACCAATAACCACCGTCCACTGTTGAAGGTAAAATGACGTAGCCTGTGGGTGCACTTATGCCGCCGGCGTAAATTGACAGAACATAATTAGGTGCTACAGTTGTATTTGCTGATGTGCCAGCAGTGCAGCACAATATTGCTGCTGGCGCATAAGGCCCTCCTGAAAACCACAAGGTTGCTGGATCAACCCAAGAGGGTATGCTGGGACTTATCCCAGGAACATCAATGGCGATTTGAATATTCTGGGTCTGTAAACCAAGAAAGTCGTATTGCAACGCGAAATAGAGATGCGTTGAGTTAGCGGTTGTTGCGAAGGTACGTATATCTCCGCCATATATCGCTACTCCACGACCGTCTCCAACGAAATCTGTCCAAACTACCTCTGAACCCGTGCAGGGAACAGTCAACGATGTTAGCGTTGAGCGCGTGTTGACTCCGAGTGTAGCGCTGGGGAAACACCAGTCGGCAAGACTTCCGTCAACCGAAATTGCGCGCGCGCATGTACAGGCGGATCCCCAGCTAAGAGCAACACCGCCACCATGAACACCACAGACAAAAGACAAGTACGCAGGATTCGCTACCCTAAACCGAACTGTTTTATTGTTTTCATAAATGAGCGCTCTTTTGAATCGTGTTTAACATCAGCATACCAATCATAAACTGGATGCCCCCAGCGACAGGCAATATTGCGTCGCTGGGGGCATTGCTTGTGATGCAGTTATTGCAAGATCAGTGGCAGTAAGATGCGGTTGGGCGCCTGGCTGACGCGCACGGGCGCCCAAAGGACTTCGACATTGCCCGCCAGGTCGGTGGCGCGACTACGAATGGCCAGATTTTCATCCCGAACTGCTAGCTCGATTGCCCAGACGTCGCTGCCCTCGGGCAGTTCATCAGCAGAGGGTACACCACCGATGCCCAGGCTGTCTAGCAGAGTGCGAGCATCCTCTCCAAGGAGTGCCGGTTGCCAGGGGCGCCCAGCAGTAGGCGAAACTTCCATTTGAGTGAGCCCCCAACCATCCGATGCCTGACCCCAAACGAGGATGGTATCGCCGGAGAACACGTTGCCAGGCTCGGGTGAGAGGATATCCGAAGTCGGATCGATGCTATCGACAGTCACGAGGGTGGGGTCCGAGGCAGGACCGATATTGCCGGCAGCATCGGTTGCATGTACACGTATTTCATGCTGCGCACCTTGTTCAGCGGGCAGGCGCCATGTCAAGAACCAGCGCGCAGAACCGTCTGGTTCAAGTTTGGCAGAAATCGAAGCTGCGACCCAATGGCCATCGTCGATCTGCACGGCCACGACCTCGATATCGCCACCCGATGGGAAGGGATCCGAAGCCGTGCCGGTCAAGCGCACCTGTTTGCCGCCGAGCACGGTATCTGCCAAATGCAGGGAAGCGTTTGGCCCCATGTTGTCAACGGTGACGATTACGCTATCGACCTCACTGACAAAGCCGTAGATGTCGGTGGAGCGTGCGGCCAGGGTGAATTGACCTTCGCCTGGAACATCGATCTCGGCCTGCCAGGCCCTATGACCTTGTGCCGGTATCCAGGCGCCACCATCGATCTGTACCTCGATCCGTGCTACGCCTCCACCGCCCGTATCAGAGGCCGTGCCCGCTACCATCTGTTGGCCGGAGCGCAGTGTTGCCCCTTCCTCAGGTAGGTCAAGAGAAACCGCAGGTGGCTGGCTATCGACGGCATGGCTCAAGCTGTGGAAGGAGAGGTCGGGTTCGCTGGATGAGTCATGGGACAGTATCTCAGCCGTGACTGTGATACTGTCGGTATCTATCAGATCGGAAGCGATACGTACGTGAAGAGTGATGGGCGAGCGTGCGCCGGGTTCGAGACGGCCCAAGTCGATAAACCAGCGGTCGGCTTGGGGTTGTGTCTGGACAGAGAGCAAGCCCTCTACGCTTTCGAACAGCAAGCCATCGCTGCCTGAGATAATGAGAGCTGCCTGATCCAGGGGCTCTACATCTTCGTTGTTGACTCGGAAGAGATAGCGAAGCCGGCTGTTTGGACCAAGCGGTCGGCCAAGGATGTCGGGACTACTGATGCGAACCTGCACGTGGTGGGCACCAGGCTGTCCTGCCTTGGCAGTGACATCTTGCGAGAGCTTGTCCCAGTGGCAGGCCGTTGCCCAGGGTCCTGCTATAGG
>PIVW01001416.1 GCA_003353825.1 Chloroflexota bacterium | reverse complement strand
ATGGAGCGGGCCGGCGTATCCGGCAGGATGTCTGAGACCATTTGTATGGTGGTCCTGGATAGTCAAACCTGCCTACCACCGGGTGGTCTAGTTCAACGAAGAACTCTCTTGCTTTCGTGTTTGGGCTGTTAGCAAAATCATCCAGGCTATATATGGGGACAATGGGGACACCCTCACGGTGCCCCGCTTCGAACAGTTCGGCCATAGTACGCTCGGCGGTGAATTCAAGCATGAGAGAGTAGAGGTCTTCAGCATTGGCAATGCGATACATGAACTCCGCCCATTCCGGCAATCGCAATACTTCGGGATCACCGAGTACCCGAACCAGGGCCTCCCATTGCCGTGGGGTGATAGCCACTATTCGAACGTGGCCATCTTTACAGGGATAGACGGGGTAAATAGCAGCTCCAAGCCTCCCTTCCGGTGGTGGCGGCGGACTTCCAGGATTTAGTCCATATGAGTATAATGGAATTATCCAGGGGTAAAGACCGTGGCGGGAGGATTCGTGAGCCGAAACATCGCAATATTGCCCCGTGCCGGTGGTGGCCCTTTGAAACAGTGCCACCATGATGGAAATGGCGGCTATCAAAGAAGCTGAATCATAGGATGGATTGCCCGGCAGATTTATAGGAGCTCCCTCTGCATAGCCACTGCCG
>PIVW01001415.1 GCA_003353825.1 Chloroflexota bacterium | reverse complement strand
TCGTCCGTAACCATCATATCGGCGCCGCCGCCCACTGTCCAACCCGAATGAACAGTGTTAATCGAGGCGCCCCAGTCGTTCCAATACTCTGATTGGGCGAGGGCCAAACCTCCACTGAAATAAACGGCGAAATCGTTATTCGCGTAGCCCAGTTTACCCTGGAAAAGGCCGATAGCATTAATTGTTGACCAAACCTCTGTCCCCCCATTCTCGTCACGCACGTAATCGTAATCCAAGTCATCCAGGTAACTATACAGTTCATCCATAGACTCACTATCGTCGGCGGTATAACTTCCATCAATATCGGCCATTGATACGCTGACTTCCGCACCAAACAACAAACCATCAACCGTCACATAATTCGCGCCTGCATGGCCACCGAGGAACCATCCATCGCGATTATGTTTGTAATCAACTCCAGTTAGAGAATATTCATCTTCCCCATCATCATACTCAAACCCAGCGTTCCCAACAGGTGTAGTGTTTGAGTCGATGACTCCGCTGTACATGGCCGCCCACCAGCCTTTGCTGTCTCCACTACCGTGACCACCGTGTACACCTACGTAAAAACCGTGGAACGGGCTCATTCCGGCAGGTGCTGGATCATAAAGATCCGCCGCCTGGGCGGGTGATGCCATAGCAAAACCTAACGCCAAA
>PIVW01001414.1 GCA_003353825.1 Chloroflexota bacterium | reverse complement strand
TGAACCATAGTTACGAGACAGGTACCAAAGCGGCAGCCTGCGGTGGTAGGACGACGATTATCTCTTTCGCTCAGCAGCAAAAAGGCCGCCCGTTACGGGACTCGATCAAGGATTATCATGCCAAAGCATCGGGGAAAGCAGTTATAGACTACGGTTTTCACGTCATATTGACCGACCCGAATGAACAGGTGGCAAACCAGGAAATCCCTGCCTTGATCGAGGAGGGTTATACCTCCTACAAGTGTTTCATGACTTATGATGGCTTCCTGGATGATGGGCAGATATTGAAAACCATGGAGGTGGCCAAACGCGAAGGTGCAATGGTCATGATCCATGCTGAAAACGAGCACTGTATCCGCCACATGGCAAATAAATTCGATGACGAAGGCCATACGTCGCTGGATAACTTCCCGAAGATGGCGCCGATGTGCGTCGAGCGCGAGGGCACCCATCGCGCCATTTCGATGAGTGAGTTGATCGATGTTCCAATTCTGTTGGTTCATGTCTCTGGCCGGGAAGCGATGGATCAAATCCGTTGGGGGCAGGACCGCGGGTTGAAGATTTACGGGGAGACCTGCCCACAGTATTTGTTTTTAACCGATGAGGTTTACAGGAAGGGAGGCTGGGAAGCCGCCAAATACCTTTGTGCACCACCACC
>PIVW01000163.1 GCA_003353825.1 Chloroflexota bacterium | reverse complement strand
CGAAATAACCTGTCATCGGTGAACTGCACCTCATCCCCAGACTTTACTAATTTTTCTCTTCGAGCGGTTATTTTACTCATCAATTATACAATTCCTGCCACCCGAACTACTGAGGTTTTGCTTGTTAAGATACCACCCGAACTACTGAGTTTTTTTCACTTAGTCATCACCCGAACTACTGAGTTTTTTTCACTTAGTCATCACCCGAACTACTGAGGGGCTACAATTAATTATTAATTATTAATTATTCCCCACCCCCTTATATCAGTTTGCACCTTTTCCATTTCCGATCAGTATATCAGTTTCATCCTGGACCTGTAAGACTTTGCCTAATTTCTGGCTTATAACATCTCTTAGAAGCTGGTTTTTACTTCACAATTCCCGTTTTTCACTTTTCACTTTTCACTTTTCACTTCTCACTTTTCACTTTTCACTTTTCACTTTTCACTTCTCACTTCTCACTTCTCACTTCTCACTTCTCACTTCTCACTTCTCACTTCTCACTTCTCACTTCTCACTTTTCACTTCTCACTTTTCACTTCCCTCTGCTGAAAACTGGTTCCGCAGCTCGCAGTTCTTCTATGTCGATGTGACAATAGATGCGGTGTTCCTCCGTTATTTCGTGCCACGGGGGAGGCTTGCGCTCACATATAGGGCCGACCTTGCGCGGGCAGCGGGTGTGGAAGCTGCAGCCTGAGGGCGGATCGAACGCGCTCGGGACTGTGCCCGACAAGCGGATGTTGGTCCTCTCCACGGTTGGGTCCGGAATGGGTACAGCGGACAGCAAAGCCTCTGTGTAGGGGTGATAGGGCGGCTCAAACATGGCTTCGGTAGGACCAATCTCGCAGAACTGTCCCAGGTACATCACTGCCACAGCGTCACACAACTGGTACACCACGCTCAAGTCGTGAGAAATAAACAGCATGGCAGTCCCGAATGCCTGCTGGAACTCTAGCAGGAGATTCATAACCGCAGCCTGGACAGAAACATCCAGCGAAGACAGCGGCTCGTCGCAAAGGACGAGTGTCGGTCGGCCGGCGAAGGCCCTGGCCAGGGCCACACGTTGTTTCTCACCGCCACTCAGTTGTCGGGGTAAGCGCTCATAATACTCTTCCCCTAACCTCACTGCCTCCAGCAGGCGCACTACCTCGTTCCTTATCTCGGAGGAAGGTACGGTTCCGAACAGTTGCAGGGGACGTGCGATTGCTTCCCCGACTGAGCGTCTAGGGTTAAGCGTAGAGTCGGGGTTCTGGAAAATCATCTGTAGCTCTTTAAACATATAGGCAGGGCGCTGTTCGACGATCCGGGCTACGTCAACACCCAAGAAGTCCATTTTCCCGGCACTGGGTGACACCAGACCCGCGACGCATTTGGCCAGTGTGGTCTTGCCGCATCCGGACTCACCCACGATGCCAAGGGTGGATTTTTTCCACACCATTAGGTTTACATCATCTACCGCCTTCACAAAGCCTTTTTTGTGCTTGCCGGCCAATCCCGCCAAGCCTTGTTCTTGGGCTTTGTAGTAGGTCTTTAGTCCTTCAATCTTTAGGACTAGATCGTAGCTTGCTGAGAGTTTGGTGGTGGCAGGCAATAAATCAATCAATGAGTTAACAGAATTATTAACTAGATCGACTCCGCTTGGTGAGAGTTTGGCCTCGGCAGGCCCGGCTTGGAGGGCTTTCAGCTCGGCAGGGTCTGGACTGTCAGCATAGAAACAGCGCACCAAATGCCCATCAGCGCTTTTCTCGATGCCAGGATGTTCCAGGCGGCAATGCTCGCGAGCGCGATCACAACGTGGCTCAAAAACACATCCTTTTTGAGTCTCGTAAAGCGCAGGTACTCTCCCCCTGATCGGCTGCAGGCTTCTTGACTGCCTACTGGCACTTATCTTCGGTATACATCCCAGAAGTGCTATTGTATACGGATGTTGCGGATGCAGGAATATGTCCTGGACGGAACCTTGCTCGACCATCTCGCCGGCGTACATCACAGCCACCCGGTCCGCAACTCTGCTGACGACCCCTAGGTTGTGACTGATGTAGAGAATTGTAGTCCCAAACTCGTGCTGCAGTTCGCTGATGAGGTCCAGTATCCCCGCCTCGACTGTGACATCCAGACCGGTGGTTGGCTCGTCCATGACCAGCAGGGCAGGGTTTGTTAGTAGGGCCATAGCGATCAGAACGCGTTGCTGTTGCCCACCCGACAACTGATGGCGATAGCGCTCCATAATCGCGGGTGGGTCCGGCATATGCACACGTTCCAACATGCGGATACATTCGGCCCTGGCTTCAACACCCCTCAACAGCTTGTGTTCCACCAGTACCTCGGTAAGCTGTCGGCCGATCCGAAGCGAGGGGTTTAACGCAGCCATAGCATCTTGGTACACCATTGCTATCTCGTTGCCACGAATATGGTTCAATTCCCGTTCGCTCTTTGGCACGATGTCTTGGCCCCAAAACAGGATCCGGCCGGCCGTTATCGCGGCGTTTTTAGCCACATAGTTCATAATCGCAAGGGCGAGCGTACTTTTGCCGCAACCAGACTCTCCAACCACCCCCAGCGCGTCGCCGGGCCAGATCTCAAAAGAGACATCCCTGACGGCTTTGACGGGTCCTGCTCGCGTCGTGTAGATAACTTCCAGCTCCTCCACTTTTAGAACGGGCTCTTGAACCGACTGTTGCATACAGTGATCTCCTACCTTCAACTTGTCTGGGCAGCCACTGCCCTGTCCGCGATCGCCTTGATCTGCTTCTCAACATCGGGTGGCAATACGTGACGCGGCTCCTCGGCCAGGATTTTGTCGATTTTTGCCCTGGCTCGATCCCGCATCGACGTCCCGCCGCTCGCCATCCACCCCTCATAATTTTGCCGGTCGATCAGGCGCGGCTGCCAGCCCTCACGAACGTGGTGCAGAGTGTGATCCGTTTCTAGAAAGTTTCCACTCAGCGCGTGCTTGTGGACCAGGTCCAGGGCCAGATTCTCTTCGCTGAAATTCAATCCTTTCGTACTAATGGCTTTGATCCAGGACACAATCTCGTCTTGAATTACCACCAGTTCCAGCGAGCCAGTCAGTCCCGCCTCCATGTAGCCCATATCGTGGATCATGTTACCCCCGTATAGCATGGCTCCATATAGGGTCAGAGTGCCTTCAAAAATAGCCTGCTCGTCCAGCAGCTTCGAATCGCTCGCGCCGCCAGTGGCAAAGACCGGCAAGTTGTAGTAATGATTGATCTCGATGCCGCCTACTCCGCCCATTCCGGTACCGTACGGAGCTACCATCGTTCTCATGTCCAGCGTGGATGGTCTAGCGCTACTGATTATTATTGGGGCTCCCTCGTTGACCAACTGAGAAATGACCAAACCTACCAATACGCCAGCATTGTGACAAGCCATAGAGCCTTCACGGGTCATTGGGCCAGTCATCCCACATAGCAGATCGGGCAAGTATACAAAGGGCAGCCGTTTTTCGGCACAGTATATGAGTTTGCGCAGCGCTGCTTCGTTATGTACAAACGAGGTGGTGGGATTGAGATAACAAATAATTGAGGGGTTGATGCGCAAGTTTTCCGCGCCGCCCACCGATACCTCGGCCATCTCGATGATTTCGGCTGTCCCTTCCCATTCGTAGGTGACGAAGCAGATGGGCTTGGCGCTGTAGTTTAGCATTACCTCCATCTGCCGCACCTCCGCGGCGACAGGTACATCACCGGGAAGAAACATGGACATGATGAAATCAACATGTGGCATGGCATCGGATACGCGGATGCCATCGATGACATCCTGGAGCATCGTTTTGCGCCTCTCACCCGTCCGGTGATCCAGAATATGCAGGCAGTCGGATCCTGTGCCGTAGGTAGAGATGCGGTCCCCCAGCGGCATTACCGGCTCCCCATTACGATTGTACATCATAATGCGGCTGGGAGCAGTACGCAGGGCATACTCCACCAGATGCGATGGGAAGCGGACATGATTATCTTGCACTACGCAGCCAGCTTTTTTCAGCAGGTCGAGTGCCGGTTGATGATTTACAAAGACACCAGTGCGTTCGAGTACCTCCAGACTGGCACGATGTAGGATGCGGCACTGGTCATCCGACATAGCACGGAAGTGAGGCCCAGCGAATGTAGTGATGTTAGTTTGAGGGTGTTTCATTTTCAAAGTCTCCTTTTTAAATCCTTTCCCCTGAGTTAGGGGGGATCGTTTGCTATCCTCTCCAAATTTGTGGGGAAACGCGGCCTGAGCTTGTCGAAGGCCGTTAGTTTCGACCAGCGTTCGACTGAGCTCACGCCGAAGTCTCAACCAACTCCGCCCTTACTTTTGGAGTGGATGCGGCGTTTGCTGGTGGGGATAGGCCTTATGCCTTTACCCCTACAGTTTGCCAAGCGCCTGTTCCAGGTCGGCAATGATATCTTCCGGGCCTTCAAGCCCAACCGACAGCCGAATCAGGCCGTCAAAAATGCCCACTGCCTCCCGCTCTTTAGGTTTCATGTTGCAATGGGTGTGTGTGGCGGGGTGGGTAACAATGGTGCGGCTTGTCCCAAAGCTAGGCACGATGGAAATCAGTTGGAAGGACTCGATTACCTTAATTGCCCCTTCCCGCCCACCCTTGACCACGAAGGACATTAACCCGCTAAAGCCGTCTGGCATCTGTCGCTTGGCCAGTTCATACTGGGGATAATCCGGAGCGGTGGGATAGTTGATGCTTTTGACCTTGGAGTGCTGAGTGAGGAAAGCTGCTACCTGCTCCGCGTTTGACGAATGTCTGGCCATTCTGATGGGTAGCGTTTCGAGGCTCAAAAGCACCAACCAGGCATCAAAGGGAGACATTATCGACCCGACAGCGGCGATCGTACTGATCATTTCCCTGATCAACTTCTTGTTTCCGACCACTGACCCACCCACAATAGTTCCATTCCCGGTCATAAACTTGGTCAGGGAGTGAACCACGATGTCGGCCCCCAACTCCATAGGATGTTGAAGTATGGGGGTGGCAAGGGTGTTGTCAACGATCAACGGCAGGTCGTGAGCGTGGGCAAGCTCGGCCAGAGCGGCAATGTCGGTCACGAAAAGCGTTGGATTGCCAGGTGTCTCAACCCACAAAAAGCGCGTCTTGGGGGTGATTAATCGTTCCCACTCACCGAGGTCCTCTGGGTTCTGGACAAGGCGCGGCGTGATACCCATCCGCTCGGGGGCCAAGCCAAAGAACATCGTATAAGCCTCGCCAAAGATCCTGTGGCTGGTGACAATCTCGTCTCCGACCTTGGTCAGATGACGGGTCAGCACGAAGCAAGCGTGCATACCCGAGGGTGTGGCCAACGCCGCCTCTCCGCCTTCCAGGGCGGCCAAGCGCTTCTGCAGAACATCAACAGTGGGATTGCTGTTACGACCGTAATCGTAGCCAGGCTCCTCGCCTCTGACGATCCGGGTATAGTGATCGACGTCGCTGAGGGGATAGATCGCGCTTTGGATCATGGGAGGTACAAAAGACCTAAAGGGCGTCATGTCCATCGGAACCGGGCTATAGCCGGCGTGCAGGGCGGCCGTTTGCGGCCCCCACTTTTTCTTTTCTGTCATAATAATTCCGTCCTCTTTATTAGTTGTAAGGTAACTACTCAGCCTCATGTCATTTCGAGGAGCTTGCGACGAGAAATCTTCATGCGGTGCTTGATTATTTAATAATTATGAGTGTAACCCAACCGTCTGGTGAAGATTTCTATCCATATATGAATTACCATAAATGGTCCGAAATGACATGCCTGAGTAATTACGTTGTAAGCAATATTGTTGTAAGAAATATTGCGGTAAGAAATCTCGTCAAAGGCGCGCTTGGGCATCCTTCGGCTCGAGAGGTGTAATACCAAGCTAACGTTGCTGCCCAATTTCTCTGATCCCATCAGCCAGCAGATTGAGACCTATAACAACCGAACTCAAGGCCGCTGCCGGGGCCAAGACTGGCCAGGCCGCAAGAAAAATAGAGTCTCGTCCCTGGTTGATCATGCCTCCCCAGTCGGGCGTTGGTGGTGGTATGCCCAAACCGATGAAACCCAAACCGCCAATCGCCATGATCGCGTATCCAACCCGGATCATGGTATCGACAATGATCGGCCCGCTCACATTGGGCAGGATTTCTCGCAGCAGAATATAGTACCGTCCTTCTCCACGCAGCCGGGCTGCGTTCACATAATCCTTGCTGCGTTCGTCCAGCGTGAGGCTGCGCACGATGCGAGCGATGGGGGCAATAGAGCCCAGTGAAATAGCGACAACGATGACAAACACCGAAGCACCGATGCTGGTGATGATCAGGATGTAGATCAGCATCATTGGGAATGACATGAGGATATCAACTCCACGCATAACGAGTGCGTCAAGCCTACCGCCAACGTAGCCTGAAATAAGCCCCAGAGGAGCGGCTATCAGGATGCCCAAAAGGACAGATATGGGGGCCAAGGCCACAACCGTTCGTGTACCCCAAAACAAGCGGCTCAGCACGTCCCGTCCTAAGTGGTCTGTTCCAAGCAAGTGTTCTGGCGAGGGTGACTGGAGCCTGCCGCCTACCAGATCGGTCGGCGAGTATGGAGATATGATGGGGGCGGCCAGGGCGATAAAGACCCAGGCAAGAATTATGGCTACGCCAATCGTCGCACTTTTGGAGCGGGCGAAATCAGAGATCACCTTTCGCAGCCAAGCAATTGGAGACGGTGTTGGCGATATCTGGGGTAACAATGAATTTGATCTGTCGCTCATGGTTATGCTTCCTTTCCTATCACAGATCACTCATATCGAATGCGGGGATTCATAAAGTAAATGCCAATGTCCCCGATAACCTGGGTTGACACCGCCACAAGGGCCAGCACCAGCGTTCCTGCCTCAAGCAGGATGATATCGTTACGCACAGCGCTCTCAAAAAGCAAACGCCCCAGCCCGGGATAGTTAAACAGCACCTCAACCACGAGGAGTCCGCCGATAAAATAATTGATGTGCAACATGATAGCTGTGAAGGGCGCTATCAAGGCGTTGCGCAGCGCGTGCCGCCATATAACCTTTCTTTTTGGGATGCCTTTCAGCACGGCCGTCCGAATATAGTCGCTTTCCATTACCTCGGCCATGGTGACTCGAGTGAAGCGGGCCAGATAGCCTATCTCGTCAAAGGATATGGCCATAATGGGCAGGAGCAGCCTTCTGATTGATTCAAGAAAACTCACGTCGGGGTCCGGTATGCTCGTACCAGGAAGCCAACCTAGCCAGATAGAAAAAATCACGATCACAAAGATCCCACTGGCAAAAGGAGGGATGGAGACAAAGATGCTGCTGGTTATGGAGATGATGCGATCCAGGAGTTTGCCTTCATTTATGCCGGCGATACAGCCCAAGGTTAAACCCAGTGGTATCATAAAGACAAAACCCAAGCCGGCCAGGGCCAGTGAACGCCCCAGTCGAACGGAAACCAGATCGCGCACGGGACGGTTAAAGTGGATCGATTCCCCGAAATCCCCGCGCAGGGCATTGGTAATCCAGTCGACATAGCGTACCAGCACGGGACGGTCGAGGCCCATCTTTTCCCGCAGCTCATCGACCTTTTGCTGGGAAGCATATCGTCCCAGGGCGTTTCGAGCGGGGTCGATAGGAACCACCTCGGCGATAAAGAAGACCAGCATCGAGATGACCAGCATTGTCAGCAGCATCATACCGATGCGGTTCAAAAGAAATCCAAGCATGTTCGTTCGTCTCTCCTCTTTGGGATTCTGTGGCTTCCAGCGTGTCGCCGGAAGCCACAGAACATACCGTCCAAGTTAGCGTGGTGTGCTTATTCCGATAACCAGGTCATATGCCAGAGAAAGCCGCCTCTGGACCAGGTGTCTGGTAGGTGAACGTTGCTTTGGGAAGCACTGAGCGAAACAGCCCAGAAGGGTATCAGGTAGGGACTGTCTTCCTGCATAATGGTCTGGATTTGGCAATATAGCTCCTGTCGTTCGTCGACATCGGCTGTAGCAGCGACCTGATCCAAAAGAGAGTCAAGATCTTCGTTACAATAGAACGATTCGGTCCAGGCGGCCTCGCAGCGGAGGGCCAGGTTTATATTTGCAGTAGCCGGAATTCGTCCATTCCAACCACTGACGGAAAACGGCCATTCCTGCCATTGGTCCCAAAAGGCATCACTGGGCAGGATTTCGATGTTGATGGTTATGCCGGCCTCGGCTGCCTGCTCTTTATACACCTGAGCGTAGTCGGTACGAAAGTCGCCGTCAGGGAGGGCCAGATCGATCTCGAGGCCATCTGTATAGCCGGCCTCAGACAGCAATGCTTTGGCCCCCTCGATGTCTTGCGGAAGCTCGCTCGTGTCGGTGTTGGGGCAATAGGAGGCATCACTGGAATCGATCCAGTGGTCGTAGCCTACAAAGCCGTCTGGTTGGACGAGGTCCTTTATCTGTTGACGATCCTGGACCAACTTGAGGGCCTGGCGCACATTGGGGTCATCAAAGGGTGGCACGTCGACGCGCATCACGATGGGCGGAACCCATCTGGCTCCGGCACGGACATTGATCTGTTCCGGGTACTTCTGTAGCTCTGGTAGAATATCGGCCGAGGCATCCAGTATATCTGCCTCGCCGCCGATGAGGGCGGCCAGTCGGGCGGCGTCGTCCCAGCCGGCGGTAACGATGACTTTGTCCACGTAGGGCAGTGCTTCACCGTCGGTGCCCATTTTCCAATAATTCGGGTTGGCCACAAGTACCATCCGCTCGTCAGGAGTGAATGATTCCATCATGAATGGTCCCGTGCCGATGGCATCGGCCGGGTCACCACTGTAAAAATCTTTCCAGCCGCCCTCGGGCGCGATCATGGTCGGATAATCATAAAAGGCGAGGAGTAAATCAGCGTTGGGGCGATCAAGAGTGAGCTTGATGGTAAGGTCATCCACCTTCTCTACGCCGTCGGGGGTCAACATGTCAAGATTGGCTGCTGCCGACGCTCCGGTGTCTGGGTCCAGCCAATGCAGAATATTCCAGATTACGTCATC
Source organism: Chloroflexota bacterium (assembly GCA_003353825.1). The sequence goes on along the minus strand of PIVW01000163.1, from coordinate 2,226 downwards.
GGCGTTAAAGGGCTTGCCATCGTTGAATGTCACCCCTTCTTGGAGGTAGAGCATCCACTCCGTCGAGTCTGCGTTGGACTCCCATGACTTAACCAACTGCGGTTGCGGAACCCCGTCTTCACCAACCCAAACTAAAGATTCGGCGATTGACAACCCGACTAGACCGGTGCCGACACCATCCGCGGCTGGGTCCTCCACATAAGGTATCCAGTTGTATTCAGTGCGCAGTGTGCCGCCACGTACAACGGCTGTGGGATCGACCTCGACTATCACTTCTTTTATAACTTCTACTTCTTTTATTACTTCTACTTCTTTTATTACTTCTTTCTCAACCACAACCGTCTCAACCACGGTGATCGTTTCGCCTTCAACTATTTTTTCAACTTCTTTTTCAACGATAACCGTCTCAACCACGGTAATGGTTTCTGGTGTAGGGGGTTGCCCACAAGCTACAACCAACATGCTTAGCATACCCAAAGCTAGAGCTAATAGCACTAATTTAGGATTTTTTAACATCGTTACTTTTCTCCTCTCAGAATAGTCAAAAACGTTAATTTTACTAGATTAGATAAAAACTACGTGGCTTATATCAATTTGAGGTGTTCACTTGAATACAGACCACCACCTTTCTAAACTTGAGTTCTCCTGGGAAATCGCAGAGGCAGCGATTCACGAAATGCTCTCCCTATATAGTCATCCTAAATGAGTTGTCCGAATATGGAACAGCAAAAGTGCTGTTTTTGTTTGCTAAAAACATACCACAGTAAAACTTGGTTTTCGGCTTATGCCCTCGTACATAAGAAATAGGATGACTATAACACACCCAGAAGTGGGCAGGTTTTCAGCCGGTTACTTCTTGATTTTCAGCCATCTTCTCCGGCCTGTGTTCCCACCACGCAATCGCCTTCTCTGCACTGGGCAATATATGGTCCAGCATGATCTCATTTACTTGGCTGCGCTCGCCCTGCTTGAGGAGCTCAATTAATATGCGGTGCCGTTCAGCGTAATCTAGCGGACCCTGGGCCTGCCGCGTGAGGTACATATAATAGTGTGCCTGGGGTTTAATATTCTCAAGTGCTTGCTCCAGTAAATCGTGGCCTGTGCGCGACCAAATGTAGGTGTGGAACTGAAAGTCAAGCTGGGCCATCTGTTTGTAGTCACCCCTGGCGGGATCTGCATCCATTTCCCCCATCTGCGAAATGATCCCTTCCAGGTGATCAAAGTCCTCTTGGGAGAGGTTTTGCGGAGCGAGGCTAAAAGCCAGGCTCTCCAGAGCCGCCCTGAGGGTGGCAGTCTCCCACAGGGTCTGCCTGTCCCACACGGCAACATAGTACGCACCGTTGGCATCACTACTCAGCAGGCGCTGTTGTTTTAGCCTTGCAAAGGCCTCGCGAACAGGGGTGCGGCTAACACCCATAGCCTCCGCCATCTGCGTTTCGCGCAATCTCTCTCCCGGAGACAGCTTGCCTTCCACAATCGCTTTGCTTAATGTATTGTACACGTGTTCGGACAAGCGCTGAGGTCGCGCGGCGGTGGGAAACAGATCCGATAACATAGCTAATTCTTCTGTCATGTTGAGTTCATACACCTTCCTTTGTCAGTCAGCTCAAAGATCAACCAGAATATGAAGTGTAGTAGTCGCAGCGATGCCAGCATTGGGACCAGGATGTATTGAGTGTAGTGTGGTCACAGATGGGAACTCAACACAAATGATGCCCAGAGCCTAAACCGATAGTGGTTTTGAGTGCCGGTTTGTCAAATCCTTTCTCTGACTAGGGTGTACCAACAACCAGGATCGCAAGGATTACCCGACCTATCGGACTAAAGGCTACCAAATCGGTTCCGGTACTATTGAGAGCGCTTGTAAGCAAATCGGTTCTCAACGTCTCAAAATCGCTGGGGTTATCTGGGATCTGGACAATGCTATCAAAACAGCCAAAGCACGGGCTGCTCTGTTAAGTGGTCAGGGGGAGACTATCACCTCCCGTCGTCAACATCTTGCCCTCCCTCTGGCCGCCTAAAAACAGATCGTTCGTGCCCCCAACCAAAACCAACCCGTTGACATCGTAACGACATGGAGTATAATCAAACTAGCCTTTACAAAAGATAAGGAGCCGTCTATGAAGCGGGGCTTCACACGCACCCGATGAAACCCGACAGCAGGGGGGCAGAGGAGCAACGTTTCACTTACAGGAGCGAGGGAGTGGAAAGGAGTCCCCAATCCAA
>PIVW01000688.1 GCA_003353825.1 Chloroflexota bacterium | reverse complement strand
CGTCACCGACATCACCGGCTATGCCATCGCCGGAAAATCCGGGACTGCTGAAATCCCTCTGCCTGATGGCTACAAAGATGAATACACCATCGCTTCATTTGCAGGCTTCTTGCCAGCGGATGATCCACAGTTTGTGGTCCTGGTCAAACTAGATCGTCCCAAGACAGATCGTTGGGCCACGCATACCGCAGCACCTGTTTTCCGATCCGTCGCCAGGAATCTCATCCAGTTGCACGCAATTCCTCCTGACGACGTTCGTTTAGGTGTTCAGACCTCGATGCCAGATCCATGAGTGTTACTTTAGCAGATATGTATGCGGGAATAGGTGGTCAGCATCCACACCCGGCGCTGGCCACCATCCCTATCCAGGACTTTGTTATCGATTCGCGGCAGGCCAGCCCAGGCAGTTGCTTCGTAGCTCTGCGCGGCGAACACACCAATGGCCATAATTATATTGCTTCGGCGCTATTACAAGGTGCTGTAGCGGTATTAGCCGAACGAGTGCCCGAAGACGTTAGCGCTGACAGATTACGCCCAACCATAGATGCCGCTCCCAGCCATGTTCAGGAGCCGATCATTTTCCTGGTCGAGGACTCATTGGCATCTCTGCAACGTCTGGCCTCGTACTGGCGTTCCCGCCACAACCCGACGGTTATCGGTATTACCGGCAGCGTTGGCAAAAGCTCTACGAAGGAACTCATGGCCGCAGTACTCCGCCAACGCTATAGCACGCTATGGAACGAAGGCAACCTGAACAACGAGATCGGCCTTCCACTTACATTGCTACGCATCGAAGAGCACCATGAATGTGCAGTTCTAGAGATGGGCTTCTATGTCGAAGGAGAGATCGCCCAGCTATGTGATCTGGCGCACCCCGAGATCGGAGTGATCACCAATATCGGCCCCATGCATCTCGAGCGCGCCGGCAGCATGGAAGCGATCTACCGCGGCAAATCTGAATTAGTGCAGGCGCTCCCCATACATGGTAAAGCCGTTCTCAATTGGGATGACGAATGGGTGCGACGTATGGCAGCTCTAAGCCTGGCGCCCATTTTTCGTTACGGATTGACGCCAGAAGCAGAACTCTGGGCAGATGATATCGAAAGTGGCGGCCTGGAAGGTATTCGCTTCCGATTCCACCATAGATTACCCTCCGGAAAATTCGATATCCTCTATGTCCATCTCCCACTACTGGGCAGACACAGCGTGCATACCGCCTTGCGAGCAGCGGCGGTTGGGCTGCTATGTGATCTCAGTTGGGAGGAGATCATAAATGGGCTGCACGACGTCAATGCCCAGATCCGCATCGAAGTGACACCTGGCCCCAACGGCAGCACCCTTATCGACGACACCTACAACGCCAGTCCTACCTCCAGCATTGCAGCTCTCAACCTCCTGGCTGATATGGAAGGCAGGCACATCGCCATTCTCGGCGATATGCTCGAGCTGGGAAGCTATGAAGAGACAGGCCACCGGCTGGTTGGCAGACGAGCTGCAGATGTTGCCGACATTTTGATTACTATCGGCGAACGCGCCCGCTGGATTGCCGACGAAGCGATCCAAGGAGGAATGAACAAAGAGCGAGTCGAACACGTCTCTACAGTCGAAGAGGCCCGAGATATCCTCGAAGGACTGATTGAACCCGAAGATCATATTCTGATCAAAGGGTCAAGGGCCACCCGCATGGAGACGCTAGTTGCTTCACTCAGTACAGCGGTCGATTCTTAAATGCGCCTTGCTCACACATTGCCCTCATGTCTTATCCTCTAACCCTTGGCGCACTTGCTTTCTTTCTTGCTGTCATTTGGGGCGCCCCTCTCATCCGTCTGCTCAGAAGCAAGCAGATGGGTAAACGGATTCGCATCGAGGGTCCAACAGCACATCAAGCCAAGGCGGGCACCCCCACGATGGGAGGCATTCTCATCATTCTGACAGTTGTCTTGATCACGGTTGGTCTCAATATCGCCAATTTATTGGGACTCAATCTAATCGGCGAATCAGTGCTCGTTCCGGTCTTGGCTATGACCTTTTTTGGAATACTCGGATTCACTGATGATTTGGCAGGCATCCGCCGGCGACGAGGCGACGCCCAAGGCATGTTGGCGCGTTCGAAGTTTCCAATTCAATTGTTGCTGGCTACCATCCTGGCAGTGATCATGTATTGGCGACTCGACATTCACAGTATCGCCCTCCCCACCATACCTGAACGCATCGACATCGATGGCTGGTGGCTACCCGTCGCCATATTTATCATTGTAGGAGGCGCTAATTCGGTCAATTTGACCGATGGTTTGGATGGACTGGCGGGTTCGATCACCGCTGTCTGTTTCGCCGCTTACGGCGTCATAGCATATCTCCAGGGCCAGGTATGGCTGGCGGCTTTCTGTTTTACGACTGTGGGCGCGACCTTTGCTTTTCTGTGGTTCAATGCGTACCCGGCCGAGTTATTCATGGGAGACACCGGCTCGCTAGCACTGGGCGCGACCCTCAGTGTGATCGCCCTGATGACCGGCCAATGGTTGCTTCTGCCGATCATCGCCTTTCCTTTTATTGCTGAAGCTCTCTCCGTCATCATCCAGGTTTCATCGGCCAAGTTGAGTCGTCGCTTTCTAGGTCGTGATATCCGACCCTTGAAGATGAGTCCATTGCACCACCACTTCGAGCTTTCAGGTCGGCCTGAGACCCATGTCACACAACGTTTTTTCATCATAGGAATCCT
>PIVW01001413.1 GCA_003353825.1 Chloroflexota bacterium | reverse complement strand
CCACAATGGGGATCGTCTGCGTTTGGATGGGGACCTGCGGTCCCGGCGAGCTCTCAGATGGTCTGTTTCATCTATATCTCTATTGTCTTCTGCCATGATCTATCCCGCCAGTTCGGCACGAGGGTCGATCATGGCAGGATCATTTGAAACGCAGATCGCTTTGGGGCCAATTCGAACGGTCCAACGCTTATGGACACCATCGACAATGATTGTGTTGCCGGCAGTCCTGGAATTTACAACATACTCGCTACCGCCTTTTCCAACACGGAAGATCCCGGGAAGCGGTGCATTTTCAGAAAAGCGAAAAAAGGTCTGCTTGCCATTGTCATAAATCTCGATCGGAGCGAAAATCGCTTCGCCAGCTACGTAATAGGCGAAGTTTTTAGCGCCCCTGCTGGAAGCTACGTTTTTGTACTCAGAGACCGCACCTGATGGATAAACGAATGTCGTTCGGAAATTATGGTTTTGCCTATGTCCTGCTTTGCCACGATGCGCGCGAAGCTCAAATGTGTAAACGCGCCGATCGGTATAGACAGTCATGTTGGTGACCGCGTCGACATTAAGCGGCTTGATCGAAACCACATCGCCGCGTTTTAATCGGATGATCTGCCAGGAGGCGCTATCGCCAACCTGTATGCTCTCAACTACCTCGTTTTTT
>PIVW01001412.1 GCA_003353825.1 Chloroflexota bacterium | reverse complement strand
GATGACGGCGACGGTCTGGATGAAGTTCAGATGCAGCTTACTGAGCTGAGTCTGTCGGCTTCTGGTCCGTTGCTGGGCAGTGTGGAAGTGAGTTTGAATCCGTATATTGCTTCGATGGGCCTGATCGAAGAAACCACCAACAGCACACCGGGCACCCTGGATGTCGCGCCCTTTACAGTCGGCGGCACGGCAAATTGCTACTACGATCTTTACTTTCAGGTGTCCATGGCTGGTCAGGTATTCCATACCGTGACACCTGCCCGGATAACCTGGCAGATCACGCATAAGCCCGAGCCCATCGTCAGTTTCGAGACGTCCGGCGACCCTATTGTGCTGGTTCGCCATGACGGCTTCCCGTCGGGAATTTATATGGTTATCTCTCCTGGCCCCGAGGATTTTATTGAGGTGGACATGTTTGAATTCTCTCTTGGAGAAGTTGAACTGATCCTGGCCAACGGTGAGACTGAAACTATTAACCTGGGCGGCAGTGCGACCCAGCAGGTATTTTTCGAGGGGGCCACCGAAGGAGACGCAGGCGATGATGACGGCGACGGTCTGGATGAAGTTCAGATGCAGCTTACTGAGCTGAGTCTGTCGGCTTCTGGTCCGTTGCTGGGCAGTGTGGAAGTGAGTTTGAATCCGTATATTGCTTCGATGGG
>PIVW01000687.1 GCA_003353825.1 Chloroflexota bacterium | reverse complement strand
GGCGGAGAAATCGCTATTGAAAATGGCAATGTCTGCATCTTTACCTGATTCGATACTGCCTTTGCGGTTATCGACGCCGCACACACGTGCCGGTGTGAGCGATGCCATGCGAATCGCCTTGGGCAGGGGAATGCCTACCTGTTCAACAAGAATTGGGATCATGTTATTGAGCAGTGTGGTGCTGCCCGCAAAACATGAGCGGTCGAACATCATGCCCACGCCGTCATGCACTTCATATTCCATATCACCCATACGAAAATGGGCGCCCTCTGCCAGACCTGCGCCGCTGGTTGCATCCGAGATCACGCACAGGCGGTCGGGGCCAAGGCACTTGTAGGCCAGTTTCATCAGGCTGGGGGGCAGGTGCTTGTTATCGCAAATCATCTCTACCGTGAAGTCGTCATCGCTCAGAGAGGTTTCTAGCAGGCCCGGTTTACGCCAGGGACCCTCTCGTACGGTGGTGGATTGCCCGCTCCAAATGTGGATGATGTGTTGCAAACCCACTTGTTTGGCTGCGATGACATCACCCTCTGCAGCCGAACTGTGCCCGGCAGCGGCAACGATACCCAACTCTTTCAGTCTGGCGGTGAGAGCGAGTGCGCCCGGCAATTCGGGTGCATAGCTCATGATTCGCATCACATCATGATATGCCAGTAACTGATCCACCGAGCCATCGTCGGGGTTGCGGATATTGGCCGGGTCTTGCGCGCCTGCTTGAGGCAGACTGAAATAGGGGCCTTCCAGATGGACACCCAGCACCTGAGCCCCTTCGCGCTCACTCTGCATCCATTCCCGGCTGAACTGCAAGCTTGCCAGCAGATCTGGCAGAGGGGCAGTGGCAGGGGTAGCGAGCAGGGATGTAACCCCTCGAGAGGCGTTTTCCCCTGTGATGGTGGAAAATGCTTGGGTTGTGGATTCGTTAAAGGTATGGCCCAGGGCGCCGTGGGTGTGGATATCGATCAGGCCGGGCGAGATCAGACGCCCGTCAACATCAATACACTCGGTCTCACTGTCAAGATCATCAACATTGACGAGACCGTCGATTTTGCCTTCCTGTATGACGAGCGCTCTACCGGTGACGATTGCGGAAGGTAAGATCACGCGACCGTTGGTAAGGGCAAGCTGTTTTGCGGATTGTGTTGTGTTCATGTTGGTTTTCCTGGCGCTGTCAAAGGCCCGACCGGTGCAAAGCGGAACATGCCATATTGGGCTTGGAGCATGTTGTCATCGCCGGTCGTTCGCATGATCTGCCACATGCGGCTTGCCATTGCTTCAAGCGCTCGTTGTTGCGACGGGTCTTTGGCAAGATTTCGCAATTCATACGGGTCATTGGCCAGATCATAAAGCTCGTCTTCGTCGAAACCATTGAAGACGTATTTGAGCCTATCTTGCCAGAGGATGCGTTGGCTGTAGTAAAAGCGCTGTCCGTGACACTCGGCAAATGCTTCAGATACCCGGTCGCACCTGCCAGACTGTATCAGAGACAGAAGAGATCGTCCCTGGCTGGGAAAATCCTCAGCGATTGTGAGTTGCATCAGCGTAGCCGGCAAGTCCAGCAGGCTGACGATGTCGTGCACCTGTTTCCCGGCGGGGACATTCGGGCCACTGAGGATGAGGGGGACACGATAGGCTTCCTCGAAGGCTGGGATACCTTTGAGCATTAGCCTGTGTGCGCCCATGTAGTCGCCATGATCTGATGTGAAGAGGATGAGCGTGTTCTCCAGTTGTCCAGTCTCTTCCAGAATGGCGAGAACGCGCCCTATTTGTTCGTCGATCAGGGTACAATTCGCGTAGTAACAGGCTGTTGCCCGGGCGTAGTCTTGCCATGTCAGATCGTCCCAAACCTGCTGGACGCGGCGGTAGATGCCAGGCCGATCGGCCATGGTGTCGTCGAAGTTGGGCGGGCGGGGAATATCGTCGGGATCGTAGCGCTCGTAATAGGCTCGCGGCGTCACGTAGGGATCGTGGGGCGCTTCCGTGCTCAGGAACAGCGCCCACGGCCTTTTGTGATCGAGCGAAACATCTGAGATGAAGTTGATGCCATCGTTGTATAGGCGGTATTCCGCTGTCGCTTCGGCCGGCTCGTCCACTACGCCATAAAGCAGGAAATCGTCATAGCCTTTCTGCTGGACATCTTTGCGCATCAGCATGTCCTCACTCCGCTTTACTAATCCGGCCAGTTGCTGGTATTGCTCGACCTGGTAGATATCGAATCCGAAGTTTTCAAGGCGATTGCTGCGTTCGACATGCCATTTGCCGAAATAGCCGGTCCTATAGCCGACTGCTTGTAGGTTGCGCGTCCAGAATGGCAGGTCTGGCAAAAGGCTGGCGCGATAGGATGGCACTGCATGCGTGCAGTCAACCATGCCGTGACTGTGTGGCAGCAGTCCGGTCATCAGACTGGCGCGTGTGGGCGAGCAGATGGGATTGACGGTATAGCAGCGTGAGAAGCGAACACCGTTGGTTGCCAGTCTGTCCAGATTGGGCGTTTGGCAGGTGGTGTGTTGCTCGACGGTGTCGGCGCGTTGCTGGTCTGTGATGAGGAAGAGGAGGTTAGGCTTGTGCATGGAATGTTATTCGGCATAAATTTAAGGCGATAGTCGTTTCAGCACCTCGATGCAACGAATTAGGGCATGGTTCATGGAACCGGTACAGAGATAAAGAAGCACGTTTACAATTGAATGAGGAGAAAGGCTAAAAGGGCATAGGCGGTCTTTGCTCCGAGCAGTG
>PIVW01000686.1 GCA_003353825.1 Chloroflexota bacterium | reverse complement strand
TCGTACGTCTGGCACATCAAGGGGGATTGTAACCTTTGATGAATTTGTCTTGGTTCCGTTTGCAAAACCAAAGTTGCTGATGCTCATTTTGTTCTCCTTCTTGTCGTCTGCCTCAATTTCACTCCCTGTTCGCTTGTGTCACTATACCACTACATCTAGTGGCTTGCACGGAATCTACCAAAGAGCCATCGAATTCTCCCTCTGGCGCCGGTAACATCTCACCATCTGACTGGTACCCAGACCAGATTGTCTTGTCCCTGTCGCCGGGTATTATCTCGGGCTGCCTGCAACATGGCGAGGGTAATATCCAGGGCGACGACACATTGTACATGCCTGGCAATAGCGAGAGCCGAATGCCCGCCACCAGGCGCGACATCCAGCGCCAGCCACCCCGGCTGCGGGTCGGTCAACTCGACCATGCGTTCCAGGCTGTGACCCTGAGCATGAACTTTGGAGGTGACATAGCGTTCGGCATTGACGCCGAATTGTTGTTGGACGAGAGAATCGGGCATGAGTGTGAGAAACTGACTCGTGGTGCGTGGTGCGTGGTGCAGGAGTGAACTTGTCTACTTGCTACTTATCAACTTGCTACTTGTCCACTTGCCACCTGCCGCTAGTCCACTAGTCTCGATGATGTCACGAACACGGCCTCACCCATCCAAGTAACCACGTCACCCAAGATCGGCCCACGCAACTCTACCACTTCGTTGTGCATTTCGTGGTAACAACCGTCGTAACGATTGAAGGTCACGTTTTCGTTGGCTGCTGCGACCGCATCGATGATAGCCTGCTGATTGATGGTGGTGTCTTGTTCACCCATTATGACAAGAATAGGTAGGGTGAGAGTGGCCAGTAGCTCTTTCGCTTCGTCAGCTTTTTGCAAGTTGGAGTACGCGAGCCGGACGGTGACAGTGTGATGGTAGTATTCATCTTCACGATACTCTCGCTCCGCTTCTGGGCAATGGCTGAAATTGAATTCATCCTCGTGACTACTCCACTGAACACTCATGTTAGGGGCAACTCGATTCAAGGCCTTCAACATGAAAATTAGGAATTTACTGAAATCAGGGCCGGTACCGTAGCCGGGTGATGAAAGGACAGCTGCAGCTATCTTATCTTCATGGCGTGTCAGGTAGTGGGTGCCATACGTACCGCCCAGGCTGTGAGCGAATAAGCAGAGAGGCAGGTCGGGATGCGTTTGGCGTGCGAAATCCACCACAGAATCGATATCGTTCAGGATCTGATAGAATTTTTCGTAGTCCCCGCGCTTTCCCCCGGATTGCCCGTGGCCGCGGTGATCGTGGCCATAGATAGCATAGCCCCTATTCAGGAAGGCGTTGACCAAGTGGCGGTAGCGTCCGGCATGTTCACCCAGGCCATGGATGATAACAAGCACGGCTTTGGGAGGGGCATCCGGCGTCCAGGTGCGAACGAAGAGAGAGAGACCATCGGTGGTAGTTAGGGTACTTTCTTTATCGGACATTGCTATGATTTCTAGAGTTTGCTGGGGAGTTGGCTTTTTGTGGATCGACTGCTCGCAATGTGTGTGTCGTTATCGTGGCGTCTTAGATCTTCAAGAGCTATTCTGAGCGATAGAACAGGCTGCGATTCACATAGCGCCGACAGAGAAAGACACATTATACGGCCCCAAGCCCTACTTAAGCCAATAGGCGAACCTTAACCCCAACCCACTAAGGCTGATCCAAGCTAATAACTATCCGGGAACTTGATGGTATCCTTGTTGTGATCACTGTCACAGTTCTGGAGGAAAAGATGTCGCAAGCAGCTGCAATTAGAGAGGTATTGATCGAGACCGCTGACGAACTGAGTGGATATAAGCGTCGCCATTTCAAGGCAAGAGTGGTGAAGAAAGTGTACAACGGCAACCAATCGGAAGCGGAACGGGAGTTGGGCTGGAATCGGGGCGCCATGCGCAAGGCGCTGAGCGAATGGGAAGGAGAGTGAGGGCTACATTGACCGCTATCATGAGCGAGGTCGCAAGCGAGCTGAAGAGAATCTGCCTCGATTGCTGGAAGACATACGAGGGATTGTCGAGGGTCAGAGCCAAACGGATGCCACCTTTCACACGACCCGTTTGTATACCCGTTTGAGCGCTGCCGAAGTGCGGCGACAGTTGATAGAGCAGTGCGGGTACGAGGATGACGAGTTGCCGTGCGAGGAGACAATTCGTCGCAAACTCGAACAACTGGGCTATGGTCTGAAGCCGGTACGCAAGAACCAACCGCTGAAGAAGATACCGGAGACGGATGCGATCTTTGAGCAACTGGAACAGGTTAATCGGCAAGCGGATGACGATGAGACGATACTGCGTATCTCCTGGGATGCAAAAGCATCTATCCTGATTGGCCCTTTTTCCAGAGGCGGTGCGAGCCGAGTGGTGGTTAAGGCTCTTGACCACGATTTTCAAGGAAAAGCCAACAAGGCCACACCCTTTGGCATCTACCTGCCCCAGTATGGGGAACTCTACCTCTACTTCACCCATTCCAAGGTGACCAGTGATTTCATCGTTGATTGTCTGCATGATTTCTGGAACAGCCAACAACAACGCTTCCCACTGGTCAAAACCTTGCTCGTCAACCAGGACAATGGACCTGAAAACCATACCCGGCGCACTCAGTTTATGAAACGTATCACTGACTTCGTCGACCATTTCCAGATGACAGTTGACCTCGCTTGTTATCCCCCTTATCATAGCAAGTATAATCCGAT
>PIVW01000162.1 GCA_003353825.1 Chloroflexota bacterium | reverse complement strand
ATTGAATCTGGTTGCAAAAAACAATTATACAATCTGCTCTGTCTTTCTCATTAGCTCAAATGTTCGGCGAAGGTATTGAAATGTGTAAGTTATTTAAGTGCCATTCCTAAAGTTCGGAGCACATTGACGCGCACAATGACTCATCCACGACATGTCGATCAGTGTTCTCTCGGGGGTATCGCCTCTCGCCAGAGCAGATAGCGCCCGGCCCGCTTCTTCGGGCGGCAACGCGAATTTGTCCCTGCCCACAGCAATAACGGCTCCGGTCAGATCGGCGACGGCGGCGTCACGCGAGATGCAGCCCAAAGCTCCTGTGCGTAACAACGGCAGGAACTCAGACAGCTCGTAGGAAGAAACCAGAACGAGGATCCCTGCCGGATTACTGTTGCGCGACGAGATCACTGACAACCGTCGGTGACAGGCCGTGAATGTCTACCAGCAAGGTCGCCGACCCTCCGGTTGCGAAGAGTGACTCATCGCCTCAAGTTCACCCACCGTTCCCGCCACCTCGATGTGCGGTTGCGCCGATAGCAGCGCGCGCCAGGCCGCCCGATGAAGGGCGTCCGTGGTCAGGATCACAACTTACGTGGTGGACACGCAGGACTTCTTGTTTGCAAGGTATCGGCGTCAGGTCGCCTGCACCAGATAATTCCGCATCATACCTGCATCCTCGTGCTCAAGATTGTGGCAGTGGTAGAGATAGAGACCGGGATAATCTGCAAACTGAATTTGCAGCTTAACCGTTTCGCCCGGCATGATCAACACGGTATCCTTCCAGCCTTCGTCGACGTAGCCCTCGTTCATCGTGTGCCAATGTTCCATTTGGCCAGTGTCTATCGTACGTTCCAGCACCCGGAATTGCAGGCCGTGGATGTGCATGGGATGCGCCATCATTGGCCCCATCATGCCGTCGCCAGGCCCACCATGACCACCATGACCGGTCGCTTCGTTGATAAACTCCCAGATCTCAGTGGCCCCCAACGCCACAATTTCATCCTCAGCCACACCTTCCATCTCGAACACCCTGCCGTTAATCGTCCAGCGGCCATCTTCCCAGCGCAGACGAAAGCTGCGATCCGGTTCGGCAACACTTGTTTGAGGAGGGGCGGTACTGGCTGTCTCCTCGATAGAAGCCGCTACAGTCGGACCCGCTATCACACTGGGCAAAAACGTATGGTGGGCGGGTGCATCGCCGGCGACCCGCACTGTCAGCACTTCGAATTCATCGCCGTTGGGCAGGATGGGATCCATGCCGCCGCCGGGCATGCCGCCCATACCATCTGAGAAATTGCGGCTTTGCATGAGCAGGGGCAGGCCGGCCTGGGCTTCGTTGAGTTGCACCAGCAGTTCTACGCGTTCGCCCGGAGCCAACGTGACGTAATCTCGCTGCAGCGGCGCATCGAGCAAACCGCCGTCCGTGGCGATCACGGTGAGCGCTTGTTCGTCATGCCAACCCAGTTTGAACATACGGGCATTGGAGCCATTGAGCAGGCGGAAGCGGTAAGTCCCCGGCTGAAGGGTGAGGGACGCCTCAGGTCGGCCGTTGACCAGGATGCGATTGCCCATGTGGCCCATCTGCATGTCGCCCATACCATAGGACAGGTAGGCGAACTGATTGTTGCCGTCAAAGCTGCGATCTTGGAGCACGAGAGGGATATCAAACTGGCCGGAGGGCAGGCCGGCGCCCTGCTCGGCAGCATCGCTGACCAGGAAAAGCCCGGCCAGGCCATAATACACTTGGATACCTGTGCGGCCATGTGGGTGAGGATGATACCAGTAAGTTCCGGCTCGGTTACGCACTTCGAATTCGTAAACGTAGGTCTCACCGGGCGCAATGGCGTTGCGCGGGTGGCCGTCCATGTCGGCGGGGATGTGCAAGCCGTGCCAATGCACAACGCTCTCTTCCGCCAGTTGGTTGATGAAGTGGATTCGCACTTTCTGGCCGGTTTGCACACGAATTATTGGGCCGAGATATGACTCTGGCAGAGTTTGCAGATGAGAGGCATCGCCTTTAAGCAATTCTCCTTGATAGCTCCACACACGAGTGGGGCTGCCGGGTAAGATCGAAACTTGAGTTTCGACGGCGCGCAGAACCAGTTCAACATCGGGTGTGAAGTCGGCGGAGTCATAGAAGTCTTGTGACCTCTGATCCAGAAGGGCGGCTGAGGCAGGTTTCAGACCGGTAAAGGCCAAAGCGGTACCCGCGCCCATCAAGCTCAAAAAACGTCTACGATTAAGGGATCTTTCGTGATTCATAGTGTTGTTCCAAGAGTTTGTGAATAGTGTCGAATCGGGTTTAGGAGCCCAGAAGTTCTTTACCGGCATCCGCCCAGGGGTTGAAGTCCCCATCCAGCTCCATGACGGTTCTGCCTGCACAGCTTCGACAACCCGTCGCAAGCGAGCCTGGGCTTCAGTGGCCGCTTGAAGGAGCGCTGGATTGTCAATGACGCCAAACATGATGATGGGATCGATGATGGAGACTACACTACCCCCATTCTCCTCGCAAATGATCATGTTGCGGGGTAGGAGCAAGGCGATTTCAAGTTCCTCTTGCAACGCCTGGTGAGCCAACTCAGGCAAACCCCAAGCGAGTGAGAATATGAGATGACCGACGTTTGTTGGCGCCGGTCATCTCATATTGTGATGGTGCACAGAGATGGTTAGAAGGCCGAGTTCATCATATTTCGATAAGCGCCGCGCATCATGCCGCCGCTCATGTATGAGCCCATATGACTGCCGCTCATCATGTCTTGATAATCACCGTCACCGTGACAGCCGCCGGTTTCGTCCATCTTTTGTAACATTTCCGTTGTAAATTCGGGGCCGTGGATCTGCGTCATATGTTGGATCATCTCGCCCCAGGCTTCGGGGCCCATCCATTGTTGCATATGACCAAGCCACCCTGCATCATTGGGGTTATTGGTGTCGGGGCCTTGCGCCAGGACTGCGCCGGCGAAGACTACTAGCGAGAGTATGAAGAGAGTGGTAATGGCTAGTACTTTATTACGTTTCATTTTGGGTATCTCCATGTGTTGGGGGGGCAGTGAGATGTAAGGTTTTGCCGGTGTCGCCAGGATACGAGGTTAGGGTGGCGATAGGGGTCGAGATGGGCGACTGACCAAACCATACGTACGATGCTTACTTGATTTGTGCGTCAGTATGACAGGAAAATGTGAAGGGATTGTGAACGCAATATGCAGTAAATGTATGGTCACTTATGCCCAGTTGCCAATGACGCCAGGCGGAACTGGACGTGGATGACTGGGCACGATGGCGGTCTGGGAGACCGTCCGAGCGTTGTAGCCAGACTGTAATCCAACGGCAAAGAGCAACACAATCCAAGGCAAAATAAACAATCGAGCTTTTTACACGGTGGCCTGTCATCTAGTATCGTGTTGATTCTATTGACTGTCTGCACGTAACTATTTATGAACCTCGACCGCCTGGCTCGCTGGGTTTCTATTTTCTTCGATAGCTCAATCCTCTCCTTCATCATCCTCCCCGCCATTGGCTGGCACGTGGCTGGCTGGGCGGGCGTGGGATGGGCGCTGCTGGCGCTGCTGATGCTCACTGGCATTCCCCTGGCCTACATCCTCATCGGTCTGCGGCGGGGTTGGGTCAGTGATCTGGAACTGTCGCGGCGAGAGGAGCGCCCCCGCTTCATTCTCGTTAGCCTGAGCAGCGACCTGCTGGCCCTGACGATCCTTTGGCTGGGCGGCGCCCCCCGCATGATCTGGACCCTGGCGCTGGTTTACGCCTGCCCGCGCACAGTCACCTCTTCGCCCCACCCCTCAGCGCTCGCGGCCTTTCGCCTCGGGTGTTTTCTTCTTGGGGAGAGGCGCCGGCTGTAAAGCCTTTGCGATGGGTTTGGTTTCGAATCGCCAATCGGATACAATCAGGATAGGGTGCTTTTAGCGCCCGCGCAACGTCTATCCCCTGTCACTGAAGCAGCAGCGGCATTGCACTTGACTAAGTGTTCCAGTTCAGGGCATTGGTCAGGGTTGCTTGAGTGGCGAACAACGCTTACTGGTGAGTCGGCCGATAAATATGAACAACTTCCAAGAGAAAGCCAACCTGATCTGGAACATAGCTGACCTATTGCGTGGGGACTATAAACCTCGTGAATACGTAGATGTGATTCTGCCCATGACGGTTTTTCGTCGTCTGGATCAGGCTGTGGAGGATAATCGTCAAGCTGTGTGGGATGACCACAAGCGCTATCGCGGCGAATTGAAGAATCTCGACGGGTTTTTGCAACGGAAGTATGGCCGGGTCTACAACACATCACCCTACAACTGGCACAAGCTCATGGAGGCGCCAGACGACCTTGCCCAGAACCTGGTCACCTACTTGAATGGTTTCAGCCCTGATGTACAGGATATTGTCGAGAAGTTTGATTTTCGGCGCCAAATCAACCGATTGCAAGCTGCACGTCTGATCTATCCCATCCTGGATGAATTCAACAGGGTAGACTTACACCCCACTCGGGTCAGCAACCGGGAAATGGGATTGATTTTTGAGAACTTGATCCGCCGCTTTAGCGAGCAATATAACGAGACAGCCGGTGAGCACTTTACACCTAGAGAAGTGATCCGCTTGATGGTGCACCTGCTATTTGCCGAACAGCAGCAACGTTTGGCCGACCCCAGCGTCATCCTGAAAATCTATGATCCCGCTTGCGGCACCGGTGGCATGTTAACCGAAGCCAAGAGCCACCTGGAGAATGAGCTAAGAGAGCAAGCGCCGCAGATTTGGTTGTTCGGCCAAGAGCTCAACCCCCAATCCTATGCTGTAGCAAAATCGGATATGCTGCTCAAAGGCGATGACCCGGAGCGGATTGTATACGGTAACAGCTTCAGCGAGGATGGCTACACCGATCGCAGCAAATACCGCTTCGAGATTATGATGTCCAATCCGCCTTTTGGCGTTTCTTGGAAGAAAGTACAGTGGGTGATCAAGCGCGAGCACGAAACCATGGGCGAATACGGACGCTTTGGCGCTGGCTTGCCCCGCATCAACGATGGCGCCCTACTCTTTTTGCAGCACATGCTGCACAAGATGGATGACGATCAGGCTGGCAGTCGCATTGCCATCATTTTCAATGGCTCGCCCCTCTTCACCGGTGATGCTGGTAGCGGCGAGAGCGAAATTCGGCGCTGGATCATCGAAAATGACTGGCTGGAAACGATCGTCGCCCTGCCCGACCAGTTGTTTTATAACACGGGCATTAATACCTATATCTGGATACTCACCAATCGCAAAGACGAGCGGCGCAAAGGCAAGATTCAATTGATCAACACTGTTGAGTTTTACGTGAAGATGCGAAAGAGTTTAGGCGACAAGCGCCACGAAATCAGCGATGATCAGATCGAGGAGACTACCGCCATTTTCCAGGCATTCAGCGACGGTGAATATAGCCGCATTTACGAGAATCGCTTCTTTGGTTATCGCAAGGTGCGCGTCGAGCGTCCCCTGCGCCTGAACTTCCAGGCCAGCCCGGAACGCATCGCCCTTTTAGAGGAGCAGAGCGGCTTTCAGAATCTTGCAAAGAGCCGCAGGAAAGATCCCGATGTCAAAGCGCGGGAGGAGAAGGAAGGTCGGGAGCAGCAAGAGCGCATTCGCCTAATGCTCACAGACATGCCTGACACACTCTACAAATCACGCCCAACCTTTGTGAAAGCGCTGCGTCAGGTCGCAAAAGAACAGGGTATCGCCCTCAAATCCCCATTACTCAAGGCCATCCTGGCGGCGCTGTCGGAGAGGGATGAGACTGCAGAAGAATGCTACAAAAAGGATAAGCAGATTGAGGGCATCGAGCCGGACACCGGCCTGCGGGACCATGAGAATGTGCCCTTGAGCGAGGATGACTTCCCTGACACTACCCCTGGAGCTTCCTATTTGGATGAACGAGTACCCCTGACGGATACAGTCCAACGCTATTTCGAACGAGAAGTGTTGCCCTACGTGCCCGACGCCTTCATTGACCTGAACTTTACCGACCACAAGGATGGGCGGGTGGGGCGAATTGGCTATGAGATCAACTTCAACCGCTATTTTTACAAGTACCAGCCGCCGCGGGATTTGGCGGAGATTGAGGCTGAGATCAAGACTCTGGAAACGGAAATCATGCAATTGCTTGCGGCAGTGACGACATGAGAACGGCCAAAGATAGCATTTATATGATGGGCTACCATTAATATAAACCGGCAAATCGTGTTATATTATGAGCGACCTATAATACAAGTCAGTAAACAAGCTACATTAAGGGCAGCCCATAATATGAACAGCGTGTTTTGCCCCACCACCATGAATATATGCTTATGATCACTCCCCGCACATCCAGTAGTCGAGCAGGTCACACTATTTCGCAACCTCAAGGTTTCCGCGCCTTCATCCCGGCGCCACTGCCTCCTGACCCTCCGATTCAATTGAGTCTGGAACTCCAGGCGCTATTGTCGGAGGCCGACCGTGCCTTGGGGCGATTAGATGGATCGATTCAGACTTTACCTGACCCGAATTTGTTCGTTCTCATGTATGTGCGCAAAGAAGCGGTGCTCTCCAGCCAGATCGAAGGAACCCAAAGTTCACTGGATGATGTGCTGGAAGCGGAGGCCCAGGTTTTTTCGGCGACCCGCCCCCGCGATGTGGATGAAGTGCTCAACTATGTCAACGCCATGAACTACGGGTTGGAGCGTTTGCAGACTTTGCCGGTATCGGTGCGCTTGATCCGGGATATCCACGAGCATTTGCTGCATAATGTCCGAGGGGGTGAGCACCAGCCAGGTGAGGTGCGACGCACGCAGAATTGGATCGGGCCGGCGGGTTGCACCTTGAATGAAGCCACATTTGTTCCTCCACCTCCCCATGAGGTCCCCGTTGCTCTGGCCCAGTGGGAACGCTTTCTCCATGCCGAAGACGCTATCCCTTATTTGCTCAAAGTAGGATTGGCTCACGCCCAATTCGAAACAATCCATCCCTTTCTGGATGGCAATGGTCGTGTAGGACGTTTGCTGATCGCTTTTCTGCTTTGCGAGCGGGACATTTTGCAACAGCCGGTCCTCTATCTCTCCCATTACTTTAAGCGTCACCGGCAGGCGTATTACGAGCATTTGCAGGCAATTCGAGACAGGGGCGATTGGGAATCCTGGCTGACTTTCTTTCTGCACGGAATGACAGAAGTTTCAGGGGAGGCCACGCAGACGGCGAGACGCATCGTTGACTTACGGGAAGTGCATAGAGCCTTGATTGTCGAGCAATTTGGACGGGTCACAGCCAACGGCTTGAAGGTGTTGGAATTTCTCTACTCGCATCCCATTGTCAATGTCAAGGCGATTGCGGAGTTGACAGGCGTCGCCTATGCGACTGCCAATGAGTTGACGAAGAGATTCGTCCACCATGACCTGCTAACCGAAATGACGGGCAGACGACGCAGCCGACTTTTCCGCTACGACGCCTATATCCGTCTCTTTGCAGAAGACACGACGCCATGACCACCCGCCGCCCCTATCCCGCCTACAAAGACTCAGGCATCGAATGGCTGGGGGAAGTTCCCGCGCACTGGGACATGAGACGGCTCAAGTTTACTGCTGAGCTGATAATGGGCCAGTCTCCAAAATCGGAGACATATAACGATGTGGGTGCCGGATATCCATTTCTTCAAGGGAATGCTGAATTTGGACGACATCATCCTATTCCAAGCATCTACTGCGATGTCGCGAGAAAGCATGTATCGCCAGGTAACTATTTGTTATCAGTACGCGCACCAGTTGGTGCAATCAATGTTGCTGACCAGAGATACGGTATTGGTCGCGGGCTTTGCGGTATTCGTCCTAGTTTGGAACTGGACCAGGATTTCACGTGGTATTTGCTAGAGGTTGTTCGCATCCAATTGGAGATAGTATCTACTGGCAGCACATACGATGCAGTCTCTATGGATCAAGTTGCAGATCTAATCTGCCTTCTACCTCCCCTCCCCGAACAACGCGCCATCGCCGCCTTCCTCGACCGGGAAACCGCCCGCATCGACGCTCTCATCGCCAAGAAACAGCGCCTGATCGAGCTGCTGCAGGAGAAACGCACCGCCCTCATCAGCCGGGCCGTCACCAAGGGGCTGGACGCGGACGCGCGGATGAAGGATAGTGGGGTGGAATGGATTGAGGGGATTCCCGCGCATTGGGAAGTCATTAAGACAAAATATCTATTCCGCCTTTCCGCTGAGAAGGTCTCTGCGGGGAGTGAAGCTGAGTTACTTTCTTTGTATACCGAAATTGGTGTACGGCCACGGAAGGATCTCGAACCAAAAGGGAACAAAGCGACTACATCAGAGGGTTATTGGGTTGTCCGGAGAGGAGATATTATAGTGAACAAACTTCTGGCCTGGATGGGGGCTATCGGGTATTCAAATTATGATGGGATAACAAGTCCTGCATACGATATTCTTAGAAAAACCAAACCATTGAACAGCAAATATTACCACTTTTTGTTTAGGTGTGGTCTGTACAAACCAGAATTTCGAAGAAGATCAAGAGGCATAATGGACATGCGTCTGCGTTTGTACTTTGACGAATTCGGACAGATAGCATCACTGTCCCCACCAATATCAGAACAGCATGAAATCACTGCGCATCTTGACAATCTAGATTCGAGATTTGATTCACTAATTGAAAATATCCAAACCGCCATCGGAAAACTCCAGGAATACCGCACCGCCCTCATTTCCGCAGCGGTGACAGGCAAGATCGACGTGCGGGAGACCGTCTGATGTCCGTTCCCCTGCCTACGCTGATTGTTCGGCTGGTTCACATCGATAATTTGCCTCTGCTTCTGCAAAGAGAGGGCTTGCACGCGCCCAACTCGGCACCGGACGACGGCCTGGCCTACAAGCCCATCCACAATCCCGCCATCCAACGTCGCCGCCGCATCCGCCACATTCCCTGCGGCCCGGGCGGCGTCATCCACGACTATGCGCCCTTCTACTTCGGGCAACGCCCGCCCATGTTGTTGCAGTTGCACACCGGCCGAGTGCAAGGTTACAATGAAGGCCAGTTGTTGACTACTGATCCAAGGATTGAACATGGTCAAATTCACAAAAGGCAATCTTCTCGAAGCCGATGTCGAAGCCTTGGTCAATAGCGTTAACTGCGTTGGCGTCATGGGCAAAGGCATTGCTTTGCAGTTCAAACGGGCATTTCCCAAAAACTTCAGAGCATACCAAAAGGCCTGTCGCCAACAGGAAGTGCAGCCGGGCCAGATGTTTATCGTCGAAACCGGCTCCATGCTCAATCCTCGCTACATCATCAATTTCCCCACCAAGCGGCACTGGCGAGAAAAGTCGCGTATCGAGGACATCGAAGCCGGCCTGGGTGCATTGGTCGCCGATGTGCGACGCCTGGGCATTCGTTCCATCGCTATCCCCCCCCTGGGATCTGGTTTGGGAGGGCTTGATTGGCGTCACGTGCGCCCCAAAATCGAGGCGGCATTCGCCGATCTGTCAGATGTGCGCACAGTCATCTACGAACCACTTGGTGTTCCTGCTCCCGTGGTAATGCCGGTGGCGGCGCTACGCCCGCACATGACCGCGGCGCGGGCGCAGTTGATCTTATTGATGGCCCAATACGCTGAGTTGGCCTACCGCCTGACGCTGCTGGAAATCCAAAAACTCGCCTATTTCCTGCAAGAAACCGGTGAACCGCTGCGGTTGCGTTATGAAAAAGGCCATTACGGCCCCTATGCGCATAATCTGACCAAAGTGCTTGAACTCCTGGAAGGACATTTCATCAGCGGGCATGGAGACGCCCAGAAACCTGATGTGGAAATTAAGCTTCAAGCGGGCGCTTTTCAGGAAGCCGGCTTGTTTTTGCAAGACAATCCGGAATCCCTGCACAGATTGGAGCAGGTGGCGAACATCATCGAAGGTTACGAGACCCCGTATGGCATGGAACTGCTCGCCTCGGTGCATTGGCTCGGCGTGCATGATGATCCAGCGGCGAAGACGCCAGAGGAAGCTGTCGAGGGGATACAAAGATGGAATTCACGTAAACGCAAGATGTTTCAGCCCCGGCATGTGCATCTGGCCTGGGATCGACTCTCTGAATCTCGAATGCTTTGATGCCTGCCGCTGTACGCTGATCAAACCAGGGGGACGTGAAAATCATGGACACATCCGAAGCAGGATTTGAAAGCTACATCGAAGAACATCTGGTGGATGTTCACGGCTACCGCAGGCGGGATGGCCGCAAGAGCCGCAATGGCGCCCACTACGATATCGCCAACGCCCTCGATTGGGAATTGTTGCTGGAATTCATCACCAACACCCAGCCCGACACCTGGCGCGACCTCGAGCAGCAGCATGGCGCCCGCACCAGAGACGAATTCCTCAACCGCCTCACCCGGCAGATCGCCCGCCGCGGCACGCTGTACGTCCTGCGCAACGGCATCAAACTCTACGGCTGCTACTTCGACCTGGCTTACTTCCGCCCCGCCAGCACCCTCAATCCCGAACACTGGCGCAAATACGAGCGAAACATCCTCTCTGTCACCCGCCAACTGTACTACAGCGCCAAGAACAACAACAGCATCGATCTGGTCATTTTCCTCAACGGCCTGCCCATCCTCACTGTCGAACTAAAAAACAAGCTAACTGGACAATATGCTTTAAGAGCCATCGTCCAATATCAGACAGACCGGGACATCAAGGGCGAACCCCTGCTCCAGTTCAAGCGCTGTCTCGTCCATTTGGCCGCAGATGGCGACGAAGTCTACATGACCACCCGCCTGCAAGGGCAGTCCACCCATTTTCTGCCTTTTAACAAAGGTCACAACAAGCGGGCTGGCAATCCCCCAAACCCCGACGGTTACGCCAGCAGCTATCTTTGGGAAGAGGTATTCCAGCCCGACAACCTCCTGGAATTGGTTGGATCTTTTATCTTCGTTGAAGTCGAAGAAAACGATGATGGACGCAAAACCGAAAAACTGATCTTCCCTCGCTATCACCAACGAGATGCGGTGCGTCATTTAATCGCTAGTGCTCGCGCCTTGGGGCCGGGTGAGAATTACCTCATTCAGCACAGCGCTGGTAGTGGCAAGAGCAAGACCATCGCTTGGCTGGCCCACCGTCTGGCCTCTCTCCATGGAGAGGACAACCAGCGAGTATTCGATTCGGTGATCGTCATCACCGACCGCCGCATCTTGGACCGGCAACTGCGGGAGGCCGTGCGTCAGATTGAGAAGACGGCGGGCGTCGTCGCTGCTATCGAAAAGGATAGCACCCAACTGGCTGAAGCGCTTGAGGCAGGCAGC
>PIVW01001411.1 GCA_003353825.1 Chloroflexota bacterium | reverse complement strand
ATTCGCAAGATTGCAGCGCGGCGATGTAACGAGCCTGGCGTCGCGAACGTGGTAAGATCACCCTGCGATGCGTCTTGATCTGCACATCTTCTGGCGGCCTGGTTTCTTCTGTTGTCATGTTTGCGGTCACATTCGCTGCCGTCGGTGCCGCATGTAACCTTACCGCCCCTTCCACATCGGCAGGTTGCAGTTCTTGTCCATCGGCGAGCCTCTCATAGAGAGCGGCCAACACCTGACGGGCATTTTCCTGGGCGCCCGGCGCTCCCACAATAGCCAGATGATTGCCTCGGGGCATCATTTCAACATTCAGCCGGTCTCCAATCAACGCCAGATGCTGATCATGTTCTCCAAACAAATGTGAAAGGAGGCGATTATCGTCGAAGGTTATGATCAGACTGCCGTTCGCTTGCCAGGATCTGATTTTCTCTTCAGACTTTCCGGCTTGTATCATCTCATTTTGTGTAGGGCTCAAAAAGCTTACTCCATTAGTGGTATTAGCCGATGAAATTATTGCACAATATGCGCCGAAAGGCTGTTGGCACCGGCAAAATCAATGCAAACAGGAACAATATGGCCAATCTGCGCCATATCTGCTTCGATATGAACGGGCTGCAGATAGGGCGAACGGCCCACGAGTTGACCAGGATGGTTGCCCGGTTTT
>PIVW01000685.1 GCA_003353825.1 Chloroflexota bacterium | reverse complement strand
AAAACTGATCGTTTTCAAGGCATTCATCCCTATTTTTGTTCGATATTTGCCCTGTTGTGGGGTGAATTTGGTCACGAGTCTGCCACAAAGAGCTTTCTTCAATTTTGGCGAAGGTATTGCATTTGGAACATTATTTCCTTAAGTTGACCTTAAGCGATTGGGCGGACCCGACCTGCTGCGTAAAGTGACCCCCACTATAATAGCTTTGGAGACGTAGTTTAGCAATTTCGATATATTCATCTTCCTTATCACAGCCCATTGCTTTTCGACCCCTTTTGACAGCCGCAATAAGTGTTGTGCCAACTCCTGCATAAGGGTCTAGCACCCAGTCAGTTTCATTGCTCAGCGCCAGTACACACCTTTCGGCTAGCTCGATAGGGAATTGTGCAGGATGGTTTTTTCGGCATGATTTGACTTAACATTCGGGATATTCCACAATCCACTCTCCCATTCTTCCTCCATTAGTAACCAGATGTCTGAAGGGTTCTTCCCTTTCGGGTTTCCTGAAAGCTGTCCCCGTTTTTCACCTTTGTAATGGCGCTTGCCAGGATATTTTGACGGCACGCGTACAGCATCAAGGTTAAACATATATTCATCTCCTTTGGTGAACCAAGGCAAGGTCTCATACCTACCCGAAAATTGCTTCTTTGCATGCAGGCCATGCCCAAAATGCCATACAACTCTGTTGCGTAACTTCATTCCCAACGACTTGAAAATAGAATAATAGAATATGTCTAGTGGGTAAATCTCGCCTCGTTCAACATAATTCCCGACCCTGCCAACAGATACTTCCGTCGGGTGAGAGAACTCGGTACAACTCCTTAATTACGGATTCCTGCTCATCTAAATACTGTTCAATCCCTACACGTGTTTCGTATTCTTTGCCAATGTTATAAGGTGGCGAGGTGACAATCAACTTTATGGTTTCATTTGGAAGTGTTCTTAAGAAGTCTAGTACGTCACCGTGATGAAGGACAAGCTGTGACCGACTATGGTACTCATTGTCCATCTGAATCGAATCGCCAAACAGCGTTTCAAAAGAATGCATTGAAATGTCCTTACAAAAGTGAACTGATGGTTCCTGACACAATAACAGCACAAATGTTTCATGAGTGGAAACATGTCAAGGATGGAGATGGCTAAAACAAACTTAACTGTTCTGCATCCGACGTTGTAGGTTTTCTTGTTCGCCGTTCTGCCTGACGTATTTCTTTCAGAACGCCTTCAATATTTTCGGCGAATCGCGACGTAGAGTTTTCCAAGCGTTGCCCAAAGAGAAAGCGGCTGCGAGCATAGCTGAGGATGAGTTTCTGTTGGGCACGGGTCATTCCTACATAAAAAAGTCGCCGCTCCTCCTCGATATCGGGTTCTTCGCCAGCACGCTCGTAGGGTAATAAACCCTCTTCGCAGCCGACCATAAAAACGACGGAGAATTCCAGGCCCTTGGCTGCATGTAGGGTCATCAGCGTTACCCGATCTGCGCGCTGGTCATAGAAATCGGTTTCGCTACCTAACGCGGTCGTTTCCAGGAAGGCACGTAGGTCTGTGCCGAAGGATCGGGCGCGGGCGATGAGTTGCCGCAGTTTATCCGCATCCAGCCCCACAACTTGCCCGGCCTGTTCCGCTAACTCGTCCACCCTCAATGTTCCCCTCCCATCCCTCAATACCTCGATCTCTTTTCTATCCCCCACGATCTCCTTGTGTACGGACGACGCCGGATTCTCGACCAGCCATAGCCAGGCAAGCACCTCTTTGATATCCTTGTGCGCGAAAAAGGGTGCCTGCCCCACCGTCTGGTAGGGGATACCGGAACGTTCGAATGCCTCAACCAATGGTCGGGCCAGCGCATTCAGCCGGTAGAGCACGGCGAAATCGCCAAACGAATGAGACACAGGTTGCGTGTCATCCTCCACCCGACCTGAGTCCAGCGAAAAATAGCTGGTGCCACCTACCATCTGCTCGATCTGATGCACCACATACTCTGCCTCCGCCTTATCGGTCGGCGCCGTATAAACATCCAGCTTCACTTGATCTACGAACTCCGAGAAGATATCCGAAGCGGCTCGATCAGGGTTTCTGGAGATAACCTGTGTGGCAGCGTCCAGGATCATCTGAGTGGAGCGGTAGTTTTGGCTGAGATGCAGGCGTACGGCTTCGGGAAAATCAGCCTCGAATTGCACAAAATGGCGATAATCCGCACCACGGAAACCATAGATAGCTTGATCGGGATCGCCGATTACACAGAGGTTGGCGCCGCCGCAGGTAAGCAGACGCAAGAGCCGGTATTGAGCGTCGTTGATATCCTGATACTCATCGACTGAAATCCAACGAAAATGGTCTTGGACTTCGAGTAAAATGTCGGTATGTGCTTCTAGTAATTGCACCGGCAGGGTGACGAGATCATCGAAATCGAGGGCGTGGGCCTGGGTGAGCGCGGTCTGGTAGGCGTCGAATAGGGAAAGGATGGATGGTGAATTGCCAACGGTGAATTGCGTATGGATAGCGGGATCGCCGGCGGGGAGTAGGCGGTTTTTGAGGGTGGAGATAAGGTCGAGAGCCTGGGAAATCGCTTTTTGGTTGAGGTCGGGGGCGATTCGCTTGAGCAGGGTTCGGCGGTCATCCTCCGAGAGAATGACGAAATCTGGGTCCTGGTGCAGGAGTTGACCGTATTGCCGCAGAAGCAGCGTCCCAAAGGCGTGAAATGTCTTGATAGTGATCGCACTTGCGATCTCAT
>PIVW01001410.1 GCA_003353825.1 Chloroflexota bacterium | reverse complement strand
AGATTCAACCTGATGTGACTGATGCCGACTGGTCTGCTGCGTTGAATAACATGGCTACTAATTTCCCAATATCTGTCGAGTAAAAGATGCCCACTGGTTTAGGCGACGAGCAACTGTGGATTTCAGCCACGAACGACAACACCGGAACTTCGACTGCGTTTCAGGACCAGTCGGGGCAGGGCAACAATGGCACTGCGATTGGTACGCTTGTGGTTGCTGATGCCAGTGAGGGTGGTAGTTACGCCTTTGACCTTGATGGGGTGGATGACAAGATCAGCGTGGCAAATGACGCCTCAATACAAGACCTGCCAGTAGGCGACTACTCGTGCAGCATCTGGATAAAGCCAACTACTTCTGGTGGGTCTGGGCTTGGGGAGTTCTTTAACAAGGGGTACGAAACTGGTGCAGGCTGGGAATTGATGGTCAGAGACGTATCTGGAACGACAAATGCAGTCCAGTTCAGTGAACGGTTTACATCTTCAAACAACTTTGGCTGGACAACAAGCAACGCAATAACGCTAAATTCTTGGCAACATGTTTCATACACGTTTGAGGTCGCGACAAAGACCTCTAAGATATATGTCAATGGTGTTCATGTAGCGAACCACACTGACGTGAACGGAAGCGGAACGTACCCAACGGACTCTGCAAACACGCTTTAT